>NZ_JBEXXN010000042.1:0-57155 GCF_040630445.1 Streptomyces sp. NPDC005805 | reverse complement strand
CACGGCCCGGCGCTCCCCTCCCGCGCCGGGCCGTGGGCGCGCGTCGGGGCGCGCGCCGGGCAACGGGGGTGGCGGGGGTCGCCGTTGACGGAGACGGGTGCGTTGACGGGCGCGGGTGCGCCGCGTTCGTGGGCCGGGCCCGGGGCGGGTTCGCGGCCGGGCGGGCACCGGCCCGTCCGGGGGCAACCACCGCCGCGCCCGGTCCGGGGTGCGGCGCGCCGAACCGGCCCGGCCCGCCCGGACTGTGACGCGCCGTACGGCCCACCACGACCGACCACCGCCCCGGGCGGCACGACCGCGACCGAGACCACGCCCGCCGTCCCGCCCCGGGCCGGGCGGCCCACGACCGAGACCACGACAACCGCCCCGCCCCGGGGTCCACGACCACAACCGCCCCGCGCCCCAGATGCAGCACGGCCACGACCACCGCGCGCCCCGCGCCGCACGACCACGACCGGGGCCACGACCCGCACACCCCACCGCGACCACCACCGCCCGGCGCACACGCCCGGCGCGACCAGCACCCGACGCGCGCCCGCCACGCGGCGCGCCCCCGCCCACGACCGCTCGCCCGCGCCCCGCGCGGACCCGCAACTCCCGGAAGGAGACCACGAGGTGGACGACCACGTGCCCCACGAGGTGAAGGGACGGACCCGCCCATGACGTACACCGCAGCCGTGGCGGGCGCCAGCGGGTACGCCGGAGGGGAGATCCTCCGGCTGCTCGCCGCGCACCCCGGTGTGACCGTGGGCGCGCTCACCGCCCACAGCAGCGCGGGCCGCCCCCTCGGCGAAACGCAGCCGCACCTCGCCTCCCTCGCGGACCGGGTGACCGTGCCGACCACGCCCGAGGCCCTCGCCGGGCACGACGTGGTCTTCCTGGCCCTCCCCCACGGCGAGTCCGCCGCGCTGGCGGAGCGGCTGGGCCCGGACACCCTGGTGGTGGACTGCGGCGCCGACTTCCGGCTCCGGGACGCGGCCGCGTGGGAGCGCTTCTACGGCACCCCGCACGCGGGCAGCTGGCCGTACGGCCTCCCCGAACTACCAGGTTTCCGGGAGGAGTTGCGCACCGCGCGCCGGATCGCCGTGCCCGGCTGCTACCCGACGGCGGTCACCCTCGCCCTGTTCCCCGGCTACGCGGCCGGGCTGCTGGAGCCTGAGGCCGTGGTGGTCGCGGCGAGCGGGACCTCCGGCGCCGGCCGGGCGCTCAAGCCGCATCTGCTGGGGTCGGAGGTGATGGGCTCCGTCACGCCGTACGGCGTCGGCGGCGGCCACCGGCACACCCCGGAGCTGGTCCAGAACCTGTCGGCGGCGGCGGGCGAGCCGGTGGGCGTCTCCTTCACGCCCGTCCTCGTCCCCATGGCGCGCGGCATCCTGGCGACCTGCTCGGCCCGGGTGCGGCCCGGGACCGGCGCGGCCGAGATCCGGGCCGCGTACGAGAAGTTCCTCGGCGCGGAGCCCTTCGTGCGGCTGCTGCCCGAGGGGCGCCAGCCGTCCACCGCCTCCGTCCTCGGCTCCAACAGCGCGCGGGTGCAGGCCGTCCTGGACCCGGTGGCGGGCCGGCTCACCGCCGTCGCCGCGATCGACAACCTCGTCAAGGGCACCGCGGGCGGCGCGGTGCAGTGCATGAACCTCGCCCTGGGCCTGCCCGAGACCCAGGGACTTCCCGTGGACGGAGTGGCCCCGTGACCGTGACCGCAGCCCGAGGATTCTCCGCGAGCGGTGTCGCCGCGGGCCTCAAGACCTCCGGCGCGCCGGACCTCGCCCTGGTCGTCAACCACGGCCCCTCGTACGCGGCGGCCGGTGTGTTCACGGCCAACCGGGTCCAGGCCGCGCCCGTACGCTGGTCCCGCCGGGTGCTGGAGGACGGCCGGCTCACTGCCGTGGTCCTCAACTCCGGTGGTGCCAACGCCTGCACGGGCACGGCGGGCGCCGAGGACACCCGGATGACGGCCGAGCGCGCGGCCTCGGTGCTGGACGTCGAGACGGAGGACGTCGCCGTCTGCTCCACCGGCCTGATCGGCGTCCGGCTGCCCATGGACACCCTGCTGCCGGGCGTCGACGCGGCCGCCGCCGCGCTCTCCCCGGACGGCGGCGAGGCGGCGGCGATCGCCGTCAAGACCACCGACACCGTGCACAAGACCGCCGTGGCGCACGGCGACGGCTGGTGCGTCGGCGGCATGGCCAAGGGCGCGGGCATGCTCGCCCCCGGCCTCGCGACCATGCTGGTGGTCCTGACCACGGACGCCGAGGTGCCCCCGGCCGCGCTGGACACCGCGCTGCGCGAGGCGACCCGGACCACCTTCGACCGGCTCGACTCGGACGGCTGCATGTCGACCAACGACACCGTCCTGCTGCTCGCCTCCGGCGCCTCCGGAACCGCCCCGTCCGCCGGGGAGTTCACCTCCGCGGTGCGGGCCGTCTGCGCGGACCTCGCCCGGCAGCTCCTCGCGGACGCCGAGGGCGCGTCGAAGGAGATCACCATCGAGGTGGTCGGCGCGGCGAGCGAGGAGGACGCGGTGACCGTGGGCCGCTCGGTGGCCCGCAGCAACCTCCTCAAGTGCGCCCTGCACGGGGAGGACCCCAACTGGGGCCGGGTGCTGTCCGCCGTCGGCACGACCGACGCGGTCTTCGACCCGGACCGGATCGACGTGGCCGTCGCCGGGGTGTGGGTCTGCCGGGGCGGCGCGGCGGGCGAACCGCGCGAGAAGGCCGACCTGAGCGGGCGCGAGATCACGATCACGGTCGACCTGGGCGCGGGCGCCGCCTCCGCCACGGTGTGGACCAACGACCTCACGGCCGCGTACGTCCACGAGAACAGCGCGTACAGCTCATGAGCGCGCACCAGGAACCCGCGCACCAGGAACCCGCGCATCCGGAACCCGCGCATCCGGACGCCGCGCCCGTGCCCCGCGACGCGGCCAAGCCCGCCTCGCCCCCGCCACGCCGCCGCTCGGCGGACCGGCCGCCCCGGGCCCGTACCGTCATCGAGGCGCTGCCGTGGCTGGAGCGGTTCCACGGGAAGACCGTGGTGGTCAAGTTCGGCGGCAACGCGATGGTGGACGAGGAGCTGAAGCGGGCCTTCGCCCAGGACGTGGTCTCGCTGAAGTACGCCGGGCTGCGGCCCGTGGTGGTGCACGGCGGCGGGCCTCAGATCAGCGCCGTGCTCGGCAGGCTGGACCTGGAGGTCCGGTTCGCCGCCGGGATGCGGGTGACGACACCCGAGGTGATGGACGTCGTCCGGATGGTGCTGGCGGGCAGTGTGCAGCGGGAGATCGTCGGACTGCTGGGTGCGCACGGCCCGTTCGCGGTCGGACTCACCGGTGAGGACGCGCATCTGCTGACCGCGGTGCGCCGCCCGGCGTGGGTGGACGGCGAGCCGGTGGACATCGGCCTGGTGGGGGAGGTCGTCCGGGTCGACCCCGAGATCCTGCTGGCGCTGATGGACCGGGGCCGTATCCCCGTGGTCTCGCCCGTCGGCCGGGGCGCCGACGGCCAGATCTACAACATCAACGCGGACCTCGCGGCGGCGGCGGTCGCCGAGGCGCTGGGCGCGGAGAAGCTGGTGATGCTCACCGACGTGGCCGGCCTGTACGCCAACTGGCCCGAGAGCACGGAGGTCGTCTCCCGGCTGACGGCGGGGGAGCTGGAGGAGTTGCTGCCCCGGCTGGCGAGCGGGATGGCGCCCAAGATGGAGGGCTGTCTGCGGGCCGTCCGCGGCGGGGTGGGCGCGGCCCATGTCATCGACGGACGGGTGCCGCACTCGCTGCTCCTGGAGGTCTTCACCGACGACGACACCGGCACGACCGTGGTCCCCGACACCCCGGGCGACCGGGTGCCGGCGGGGACGCACAGGACGGAGACAGCACGATGACCGCATCCGGCACGACCGCGTCCGGTACCACCTCCGGCACCACCCCGCCCGCGCGCACCGGCGCCCCGGGCGCCGCCACCGACCCGCCGCCCGCGCCCGGTGTGCGGGAGCGCTGGCAGTCCGTCATGGCCGACACCTACGGGACTCCCCCGCTGGCGCTGGAACGCGGCGCGGGCAGCACCGTGTGGGACACCGGGGGCCGCGCCTATCTGGACTTCGTCGGCGGGATCGCGGTGAACGCCCTCGGCCACGGCCACCCGGCCGTGGTCGAGGCGGTGACCCGGCAGGTCGGGCGACTGGCCCATGTGTCCAACCTGTTCGCCGCCGAACCGCCCGTCGCCCTGGCCGAGCGGCTGCTCGCGCTGGACGGGCGGCCCGGGCGGGTCTTCTTCGCCAACTCCGGCGCGGAGACCATGGAGGCGGCGTTCAAGATCGCGCGCCGCACCGGCCGCCCCCGGATCGTGGCGGCCGAGGGCGGCTTCCACGGGCGGACCATGGGCGCGCTGGCGCTCACCGGCCAGCCGGCGAAACGCGAACCGTTCCTGCCGCTGCCGGGCGAGGTGGTCCATGTGCCGTTCGGCGACGCGTCCGCCCTGCGGGCCGCGGTGGACGAACGGACCGCCGCCGTCGTCCTGGAGCCCGTACAGGGCGAGGGCGGGGTGGTCCCCGCGCCGCCCGGCTATCTCCGGGCCGCCCGGGAGGCGACCCGTCAGGCGGGCGCCCTGCTGGTGCTGGACGAGATCCAGACGGGCGTCGGGCGCACCGGGCACTGGTTCGCGCACCAGGCGGAACCGGGCACGGACCCGGATGTGGTGACCCTGGCGAAGGGCCTGGGCGGGGGTCTGCCGATCGGCGCCGTGCTCACCTTCGGCACGGCGGCCGGTCTGCTGACGCCGGGTCAGCACGGTTCCACCTTCGGCGGCAACCCGGTCGCCTGCGCGGCGGGTCTCGCCGTCGTCGACACGATCGAGGCGGAGGGGCTGCTCGCGCGGGTGCGCCGGGTGGGCGGGCTGCTGCGCGCGGGCGTCGAGGCGCTGGACCACCCGCTGGTCGCACGGGTGCGCGGCGCCGGGCTGCTGCTGGGCGTGGTGCTCACCGAACCGGTGGCGGCACGCGTCCAGTCGGCGGCGGCCGGGGCCGGGTTCCTGGTGAACGCGGTCGGGCCGTCGGTGATCCGGCTGGCGCCCGCGCTCACCATCACCGAGGACGAGGTGGCGGCGCTGCTCGCGGCCCTGCCGTCAATTCTCGGCTGAATCAACACAGTTGGGCCCGCCGGCGACGGTCCGGCGGGCCCGTGACCGGCCGGGGCCGACTTGACACCGCCGGGCACCACAGGGCAACTTAGGCAAGCCTTACCTAATTAGTTGAGGTTTGTACGGTCCGGCACCCGGTGTCCCGACCGTCCCGGCACCGGCCCGACCACCGGCACCGAGCAGGACCGAGCAAAGGATGAGCATGTCTGCAGGGCACGCAGGCGCGAGAGCGCAGCAGGGCGACACCGCCACGGAGGACCTGGTCGGCATAGGCTTCGGCCCCGCCAACCTCGCGCTCACCATCGCGATCGAGGAGCACAACGCCCGGTCCGGGCCGGGCGGCGCGCTGCGGACCGCGTTCGTGGAGCGCCAGCCGGAGTTCGGGTGGCACCAGGGAATGCTGCTCAGCGGCGCGACCATGCAGGTGTCGTTCCTCAAGGACCTGGCCACCATGCGGGACCCGGGCAGCCGCTTCACCTTCCTGCGCTATCTGCACGAGCAGGGCAGACTCGCCGACTTCATCAACCAGAAGTCCTTCTTCCCCACCCGGATCGAGTTCCACGACTACTTCCGCTGGTGCGCGGCGATGCTGGCGGACCGGGTGCGCTACGGGCGCGAGGCGTACGCGGTGCGGGCCGTGGCCGGTCAGGAGGGCGCCGACACGCTCGACGTCCTGACCCGCCCGGCCGGAGCCGGCCTCGGTGCTCCCGCCGACAGCCCGGACGCCTCCGGCGAGGAGACCCTGCGCACCCGCAACGTCGTCCTCGGCACCGGGCTGCGGCCCCGCCTCCCCGAGGGCGTCACGGCCGGCCCGCACATCTGGCACAACCGGGACCTCCTCTTCCGGGCCGCCGCCGTGACCGACCGCCCGCACCGCCGCTTCGCCGTCGTGGGCGCGGGCCAGTCGGCCGCCGAGACCGCCGACTACCTCTACCGGGAGTTCCCGGACGCCGAGGTCTGCGCCGTCTTCAGCCGCTACGGCTACAGCCCGGCCGACGACAGCCCCTTCGCCAACCGGATCTTCGACCCGGACGCCGTGGACGCCTTCTACGACGCCCCCGACGAGGTCAAGCAGACCCTTCTCGGCTACCACGCCAACACCAACTACTCGGTGGTGGACGGCGAGTTGATCGAGCAGCTGTACCGCGCGGTGTACCAGGAGAAGGTGGCCGGCACCGAGCGGCTGCGCATCCTCAACACCACCTCCCTCGTCGGGGTCGAGGACCTGCCCGACGGCGTACGGGTGGCCGTCCGGTCGCTGACCACCGGCGAGCGGTACGCCCTCGACTGCGACGCCGTGGTGATGGCCACCGGCTACCGCCCCACCGACCCGCGCGAGGTGCTGGGCCCGCTGGCCGAGGAGTGCCTGACGGACGGCCGGGGCCGGCTGCGGATCGGCCGCGACCACCGGGTGGCGACCACCTCCCGCGTCCGGGCCGGCATCTACGTCCAGGGCGCGGCGGCCGAGCACACCCACGGCATCACCGCCTCGCTGCTCTCGACCCTCGCCGTGCGCTCGGGCGAGATCTGCGACTCGCTGCTGCTGGGCGAGGCGGAGCGGCAGGTGCTGACCGCCCGCTCCGTGCCCGCGCCGGCCGGGGCCGACGGCGTCGCCGTCCGCACCGCCTGACCCCGCGCCGCGCGATGAGACAGCCCACCGAGGACACCGGCGACCGGACGCGCCCGGCGCCGCCCGCGACGGAGACCGCGACCGGGGCCGCGGGCGCCGCCGGGGCCGCGGCCAAGGCCGACCCCGGGGCAAGCGCCACGGAACTGACGGCCGCCCAGCGCGAAGTGCTCGCGGCCCAGCGGGCGGACCCCGCGAACACCACCTTCAACGTGGGCCAGTACGTGGACCTGCGGGGCCCGCTGGACACCGGCCTCCTCCAGGAGGCGGTCCGGCGGACCCTCGCCGAGGCCCCGGGCCTGCATCTGCGGCTGCGCGAGGAGGACGGCCGGCTCCGGCAGGAGCCGGTCCCCTTCGACGCCCCGGCGTGGCGGCTGCCCCGGCTCGACACCTCGGGGGCCGCCGATCCGGTGGCCGCCGCCGTCGGCCTGGTCCGCGACCAGCTCGCCCTGCCGCCGCGCCTGGACGCCCTGTTCACGGACGGCGGCGGGCCCGCCGGGTCCGCCGGCACCTCCCTGTCGGGGACGGTCCTGGTCCGCGTGGGCCCCGAACGGCATCTGCTGTTCCAGTACTTCCACCATCTGGCCGTGGACGGCTACGGCGTCTCCCTGCTGACCCGGCGGATCGCGGAGCTGTACACCGCGCTGGCGCACGGAACGCCCCCGCGTCCCTCGCCGTTCGCGCCGGTGGCGGTGCTGCTGGCCGCCGAGCGCGCCTACGAGGGCTCGGCCCGGCAGGAGGCGGACCGCGCCCACTGGGCGGCCCGTTTCGCGGACCGCCCCGCGCCGGCCGGCTTCACCGGCCGCCGGGCGCCGGCCTCCAACCGGGTGCTGCGGGAGACCGTGACCCTGGACCGGGCGGCCACCGCGCTCCTGGAGACGGCCGCCCGCGGCGCGCGCGCCACCTGGGCCGAGGCGGTCACGGCGGCCCTGGTCGCCCTGCTGCACCGGGAGACCGGCACCGGCGACGCGGTGCTGCGGATGTACGCGACCGCGCGCACCGCGCCCGGCACCCTCCGCGTCCCCGGGATGGCGGTGAACGTCCTCCCGGTGCGCGTCCCGGTCGGCGGCGCCTCCTGCTTCACGGACCTGCTGCGCCTGACCGCCGGGGAGTTCCGGGACGTCCGGGCCCACCAGCAGTACCGGGGCGAGGACGGGGAGCGGCTGCCCGGACTGCGCCCGGCGGGCGGACCGCTGCTGAACCTGCGGCCCTTCGACACCGAACTCGACTTCGCCGGCGTGCCCGGACACGTCCTCACCCTGGCCTCCGGGCCGGTGGAGGACCTGTCGCTCTCCGTCGTCCGCCCGGCGGACGGCACCCTGCGGCTCGATCTCGACGCCAACGGCGCCCTGTACGACCCCGGCACCCTGCGGGACCTCGCCGGGCGCTACGAGCGTCTGCTGCGGCTCCTCGCCGCGGCCCCGGACCGCGCGCTCTCCGCGCTCGGCCCTCCCTCCTGACCTTCCGCCACCGCACCGGTTCCCCAGTGCGCCGATTCCCCTACGCAAGGAGCACGACATGACCGCCACCAACCCGTTCGAGGACGAGGACGCCCGCTACCTGGTGCTCGTCAACGCCGAGAACCAGCACTCCCTGTGGCCCGCCTTCGCCGAGGTGCCCGCCGGCTGGACGAAGGTCCACGGCGAGGACTCCAAGGAGGGCTGCGCCGCGTACGTCGAGGAGCACTGGACCGACATGCGGCCGGCGTCGCTGGCCGCCCGGTCCTGAGAAGCGTGCGCCGGGCCGGGGACGGACGTCCCGGCCCGGCGCGCACCGTGCCGTCAGCCGCTCGCGGGCAGGCGGCGGGAGAGGATCCGGGAACCGCGCCGGGGGTCGAGCGCGGCCAGCCAGGCGGCGGGGGCGCCCTGCCCGTCGCCCGGTACGAAGCCGTGGCGCAGGAACAGCTCACCGCCGCCCGCGGTGGCCGTGAACACGGCGGAGACCCGGGCCAGGGCGGCGTCGGCCAGCAGCGCGCGCAGCAGGGCGGTGCCGATGCCCCGGCCCTGACTGCGGGGCGCCACGCAGACGTTGTAGACCACGGCCACGGGGCCGTGCCCGGTGCCGTGCCCGGCCTCGGTCGGCCGCGGGTACGTCCGCAGCGCGGCGCAGCCCTGGAGCCCGCCGCCCGCGGGGTCCTCGGCGACCAGGAAGTCGCCGGCGGCCCGGACGTAGGCGTCCGCGGGGCGCTCGCGCAGGGCCCCGCCGGGCACGAACAGGCGGGACAGCCGGTGGAGTGCCGCGCCGTCCCCCGGGCCGGCGGGTCGGACCACCGGTACCGGCGCGGCCGCAAGGCCCGGTCGGGACATGGCCGTGGTCAATGGCTTCTCGCTCTCGTGGAGTTGAGGGCCGGAGGCGCCCGTCGCGGGCGCGGGATCCGGCTTGACTTCACACAACAATAGATAGTTAGGTAAGCCTTACCTAATCGATGCAATCGCACAGTGAACGGGGAGAGGACACCACGATGGCCGAAACGGCCGCGCAGCAGCCCTTCGCACTCGAACGGCTCGTATCGGACGTCGCCGAGGTCCTGTACCTCGACACCGACGAGGTGGAGGTCGACGAGAGCCTGCTCGACCAGGGCCTCGACTCCATCCGCCTGATGACCCTGGTCGAGAGGTGGCGGGCCGAGGGCGCGGAGATCGCCTTCGTCGACCTCGCCGAACGCCCGACCCTCACCGAGTGGGCGGCCCTGCTGGACCCGGCAGGAGCCTCTCGTGCGGATGCGTGACCTGCTCATCGACATCGAACCCCTGCGCACCAGCAGGGAGTTCCGGGCGATCTTCATCGCCCGGGTGGTGTCCCTGTTCGGGCTCGGCATGGCGATGGTGGCCCTCAACCTCCAGGTCTACGAGCTGGCGGGCAGCGTCCAGATCGCCGTCGTCAACACGATCATGGGCATCACGGTCCTGCTGGGCTCCCTGTGGGGCGGCTGGATGGCGGACCGGACCGACCGCCGCAACCTGATCGTCTGCGCCCGCGCCGCCGCGGCCCTCGCCTTCGCCGGGCTCGCCGCCAACTCCTTCGTGGACGAGCCCCAGATGTGGGCGATCTACCTCTGCGCCGCCTGGGACGGCCTCGCCACCGGGGTCAGCGTCACCGCCCTGATGGCCGTCGCCCCCACCCTGGTCCGCCCCGACCAACTCCCCGCCGCCGGGGCCCTGATCTCCCTCACGGGCGAGATCGGCTCGATCGCCGCGCCCTTCCTCGGCGGTGTCCTCCTCGCCCTGAGCGGCCCCGGGCCGGTGTTCGCGCTCGCCGCCTTCACCACCGCGATCACCACCCTCCTCATCTCCCGGATCCGCTCCCTGCCGCCCGTGCGGGACGAGGAGGAGGACGAGGAGGACTCCGGTTCGCCGCTGGTCGCCTTCAGGTTCGCGCTGCGCAACCGGGTCGTCGGCGGTCTGCTGCTGATGGGCTGTGTCGTCGCGGTGTTCAACCTGCCGATGGTCCTCATCCCCGAGATGGTCGACAAGGTCTTCGAGGGCGGCGAGATGACCGCCGGCCTGCTCTACACGGCGCCCGCCGTCGGCGCGGTCCTCGTCTCCGCCACCAGCGGCTGGATCAACCGGGCCGCCAAGCCCGGACTGCTGCTCCTCGCGGCCGGCTTCGGCGGCGGCCTGGCGACCGTCGCCCTCGGCCTCAGCGGCCATGTGGTGGTCGCCTTCGCGGCCCTCGCGATCGCCGGCGCGGCCGGCACGGTCTACGAGATCCTCGAATACGCCCTCGTCCAGCACAACACCCCGGACCGGCTGCGCGGCCGGATGGTCAGCGTCCTCACCACCCAGGGGACCACCGGCGGCATGGCCGGCGACATGGAGGCCGCCGCCGTCGCCCGCTGGTTCAGCCCGGCCGCCGCGGCCGTCCTCAACGGCGCGGTCGTCGCCGTGGCCGCCGTCCTGATCGCCGTCCTGGTGCCCGGCCTGCGCAACGCCGTCCTGCCGCAGGACGCGGACGAGGACGAGGACGACACGGCGGACGAGGACGACACGGCCGGCGGGCCCGGCCCGCACAAGGGCCCGGCCCCCGGCGCCGGTCCCGGTTCCCCCGGCGGCGGCCCGCCCGCCGCCGCCGTCACGGCCGGCCCCACCGCCGGCTGACCCGCCCCGCGCCCCTCGGCGCGGCTCCCGGCCGACCACCGGCAGCCGCGCCCCACCGCCTCTCCCCCGCGGCCGGTCCGACCCGATCCGGCGCAAGCCCACACTGGAGCAACATCCCATGACCGATCGTGCTGTGCGGCGTCTCCCTCTGACCGGGGCCCAGACCGGTGTCTGGTACGGCCAGCGGCTGACGCCCGACTCCCCGGTCTACAACGTCGGCCAGTACGTCGCGATCGACGCGGCCGTGGACCCCGCGCTCTTCGAGGCGGCCGTGCGCCGCACGGTCGGCGAGTGCGAGGCGCTCACCGTCACCTTCGCGGAGGACGCGGACGGCGAGCCGTGGCAGACGCCCGCCGAGGGCCCCTGGACCGGCCCGGTGCTGGAGGTCGTGGACCACACGGGCGCGGCCGACCCCGAGGCGGCCGCCCTGGCGCGGATGCGCGCCGACATGGACCGGGCCACCGACCCGGCCCGGGACCCGCTCTTCGCGTTCGCCCTCCACCGGGTGGGTCCGGAGCGGGTGCTCTGGTACCAGCGGGCCCACCACATCGCGCTGGACGCGTACGGCTTCTCCCTGGTCTCGCGCCGGGTCGCCGAGGTGTACACGGCCCTCGCGCGCGGCGAGGAGCCCGGGGACTCGCCGTTCGGGCCGCTGGCGGCCGTCGTCGACGAGGAGCGGGAGTACCGGGGCTCCGAGCGGTGGGCGGCGGACCGGGACCACTGGCTGGGCCTGCTCGCGGACCGGCCGGAGCCGGAGCCGCTGGCCGGGGCGTCGTTCCCCGCCTCGCCCGCCTTCCTGCGGGAGGGCGTCACCCTGTCCCGGGAGACCACGGACGGGCTGCTGGCCGTCGCCCGTGCCGCGCGCGCCAGTTGGGCCGACGCCGTCACCGCCGCGTTCGCCGCCTTCCTGCACCGCTCGACCGGCGGGCGGGACGTGCTGCTCTCCCTGCCCGCGATGGCCCGCCTCGGCTCGGCGTCCCTGCGGGTGCCCGCGATGGTGGTCAACGTGCTGCCGCTGCGGGTCGGGGTGCGCCCGGACGCGACCCTGGCGGAGCTGACCTCGGACGTGGCCGGCCGGATCCGCGACCTGAGACGCCACCAGCGCTACCGCGCCGAGGACATCCGGCGCGACCTGGGCCTCGTCGGCCGCGACCAGGGCCTGCTGGGCCCCATGGTGAACGTCAAGGCCTTCGACAACGCCCTCGACTTCGCGGGCACGCCCGGCGCGGTGCACAACGTGGCCGCCGGCCCGGTCGACGACATCACCCTCGGCCTGTACCACGACGCCCGGGACGGCCGGATCCGCTTCGAGTTCGACGGCAACCCGCGCGCCTACGACAGCGGCGCCCTCGCCGCCCGCTGCGCCGAGTTCGCCCGCTTCCTCGACGGCGCGGCCGCCGCCGGACCGCAGGCCCCCGTCGCCCGGCCCGACCTGCTGGACGCGGACGCCCTGCGCGCCCTCACCGACGGCGTCAACGGCACCGCCCGTACCGTGCCCGCCGGTTCCGTCGTCGACGCCTTCGCCGACGCGGTCCGCGCGCACGGCGAGCTGCCCGCCGTCGTCGCCCAGGGCGCCGGTCTGACCTACGCCGAGCTGGACGCGCGCGCCAACCGGCTGGCGCGGCTGCTGGTGCGCCGCGGGGTGGGCCCCGAGACCTTCGCCGGGATCGCCCTGCCGCGCTCCGCGGACCTGCTGGTCGCCCTGCTCGCCGTCCTGAAGGCGGGCGGCGCCTATCTGCCGCTGGACCTCGACTACCCGGCCGACCGGCTGGAGTTCATGGTCCGCGACGCCCGCCCGGTGTGCACCCTCACCACCCTGGCCGCCGCACCCGCCGCCCCCGATGTGCCCGGCACCGAGACCCTGGTCCTGGACGCCCCGGACACCCTCGCGGAGCTGGCGGACCTGCCGTCCGGCCCGCTGGAGGCCGCCGAACTGCGCGCCGAGCCGCACGGCGACCACCCCGCCTATGTCATCCACACCTCGGGCTCCACCGGCCGCCCCAAGGGCGTCGTCGTCCCGCACGCCGCCCTCGCCAACTTCCTGCGGATGCAGGCCCATGAGCTGGCCCCGGTGCCCGGGGACACCCTGGTCGCCGTCACCACGGTCTCCTTCGACATCGCCGCCCTGGAGCTGTACGTCCCGCTGATCAGCGGCGCGACCGTGGTCCTCGCCGACCGGGACACCGTGCGCGACCCGGCCGCCCTCGCCGCCCTCGTGGCGGCCCACCGCCCGGCCGTGATGCAGGCCACCCCCTCACTGTGGCACGCCCTGCTGGAGGACGGCGGCATCCCCGGCGTGCTGCGCGGCACCCGGGTCCTGGTCGGCGGCGAGGCGCTGCCCGCCGCCCTGGCCGAACGCCTCGCCCGCGCCGCCGCCTCGGTCACCAATGTCTACGGGCCGACCGAGGTCACCGTCTGGGCCACCTCCGTGGTGCTGCCGCCGGACCACACCGGCACCCCGGACATCGGCACCCCGTTCTGGAACACCCGCGCCTATGTCCTCGACAGCGCGCTGCGCCCCTCCCCCGCCGGACGCCCCGGTGAGCTGTACCTCGCGGGCGCCCAGCTCGCCCGCGGCTACCTGGGCCGGCACGCGCTCACGGCGGAACGCTTCGTCGCCGACCCGTACGGCCCGCCCGGCACCCGGATGTACCGCACCGGCGACCTGGTGCGCCGCCGGCCGGACGGCCGGATCGACTACCTGGGCCGCACCGACGACCAGGTGAAGGTGCGCGGCTTCCGCATCGAACTCGGCGAGATCGAGAGCGTGCTGACCGCCCGGGAGGGCGTCGCCCGCGCCGTGGTCACCGTCCGCGAGGACGTGCCCGGCTCGCAGCACCTGGTCGGCTATGTGACGGCCACGGCCGGCGCGGCGCTCGACCCGGCCGCGCTGCGCGCGGCCGCCGGTGAGCGGCTGCCCGAGTACATGGTGCCGTCGGCGGTCGTGGTCCTGGACGCCTTCCCGCTCACCGCCAACGGCAAGATCGACCGCCGGTCGCTGCCCGCGCCGGACCTGTCCGGTCTGACCACGGCGGGCGGCCGGGCCCCGCGCGACGAGCGCGAGGAGATCCTGACGGGCATCCTCGCCGATGTGCTGGGGCTCGCCTCGGTCGGCCCCGAGGACGACTTCTTCGCCCTCGGCGGGCACTCCCTCCAGGCGGCCCGGGTCATCGCCCGGGTGCGCGCCGCGCTCGGCGCCGAGTGCGGTATCCGGGACGTGTTCGAGGCACGGACGGCGGCCGCCCTCGCGGAGCGGCTGGCCGGGCGCACGGCCGCGGGCCGGCCGGCGCTGACCGCCGCCGCGGTGCGCCCGGAGCGGCTGCCGCTCTCGTACGCGCAGCAGCGCCTGTGGTTCCTGCACCAGATGGAGGGCCCGAGCGCCACCTACAACATCCCCTTCGTCGCCCGCTTCGAGGCCGCGCTCGACACCGGGGCGCTGGACGCGGCCCTGGGCGATGTCGTCGCGCGGCACGAGGCCCTGCGCACGGTCTTCGGCGAGCGGGCGGGCGAACCGTTCCAGCGGGTGCTGACGCCCGGGGAGGCCCGGCCGCTGGTGCGGCTGCGGGTCGTGGAGGCGGCGCGGGAGCGGTTCGACGCGGAGGCGGAGGCCGCCCTCGGGCACCTCTTCGACCTGGCGGCCGAGCCGCCGGTGCGG
This sequence comes from Streptomyces sp. NPDC005805, assembly GCF_040630445.1. Taxonomy (NCBI): domain Bacteria; kingdom Bacillati; phylum Actinomycetota; class Actinomycetes; order Kitasatosporales; family Streptomycetaceae; genus Streptomyces; species Streptomyces sp. NPDC005805. The sequence goes on along the minus strand of NZ_JBEXXN010000042.1, from coordinate 42,650 downwards.
GTGACCGTGCTGCGGGACGCGGACAGCGGGGCGCACGCCCTGGTGGTGCTGCTGCACCACATCGCGAGCGACGAGTGGTCCATGGGCCCGTTCCTGCGCGATCTGGAGGCGGCGTACGCGGCCCGGCAGGCGGGCGGCGAACCGGACTTCACCGGACTGCCGGTGCAGTACGCCGACTTCGCGCTGTGGCAGCGGGAGCTGCTGGGCGAGGCGCGGGACGCGGAGTCCACGGCCGGGCGGCAGGCGGCGCACTGGCGCGAGGTCCTGGCCGGGCTGCCGGCGGAGTCGGCGCTCCCCGCCGACCGGCCGCGCCCGGCGCGCGCCACCCACGCGGGCGGCATGGTGCACCGGGAGGTGCCCGCCGAACTGGCCGCCGGGGTGCGGAAGCTGGCCCGGGAGAGCGGCACCAGCGTCTTCATGGTGGTGCACGCGGCCGTCGCCGCGCTCCTGCACCGCCTCGGCGCGGACGAGGACCTGCCGCTGGGCACGCCCGTCGCCGGACGCGGGGACACCGCTCTCGACGAGCTGGTGGGCTTCTTCGTCAACACCCTGGTCCTGCGCACCGATCTCTCCGGCGACCCGGCCTTCACCGAGCTGCTGCACCGGGTCCGGGCCACCGACCTGGCCGCCCTGGACCACGCCGATCTGCCGTTCGACGCGGTGGTGGAGGCGGTCAACCCCGAGCGGGCCCTCTCCCGGCACCCCCTGTTCCAGACGATGGTCGCCTACAGCACCGTCACCCAGGACGTGCGGCGGCTCTTCGGCCTGGACGCCTCGGTGGACCGGGTGGACCCGGGCGTCACCAAGTTCGACCTGGACATCACCTTCTCCGACACCGCCGACGCCGACCGGCTGGAACTGGAGGTGTTCTACGCCTCCGACCTGTTCGACCGGGAGACGGCGGCGGCCCTCGCGGACCGGCTGCTGCGGCTGCTGGCGCAGGCGGTCGCGGAACCGGAGTGCCGGCTCTCGGAGTTCGGGCTGCTGGACGAGGCCGAGCGGGCGCTGCTGGACCGGTGGAACGCCACGGACCGGCCGGTGCCGGCCGGGACCGTCGACGCCCTGCTCGCCGAGCGAGCGGCGGACACCCCGGAGGCGACCGCCGTCGTCCTCGGCGCCGAGCGGCTGAGCTTCGCCGAGCTGGACGCCCGGGTGGACGCCCTGGCCCGGGTGCTAGCGGCGGACGACGTCGGCCCGGACACGGTGGTGGCGCTGGCGCTGCCCCGGTCGGTGGACTCGGTGACGGCCGCGTTCGCGGTGCTGCGGGCCGGGGGCGCGTATCTGCCGCTGGACCTGGACCACCCGGCCGAGCGCCTGGAGTTCATGCTCCGCGACGCGGCCCCGGTCTGCGTGGTGACGGCCACGGCCACCGAGCCGGCGGTCCCCGAACTGCCGGGCGCCGCACGGCTGGTGCTGGACGACCCGGCGACCGCCGCCCGGATCGCGGCGGCCGGCGCGCTGCCCGCGCCCGCCCCGGCCTCCCCCGCCGACCTGGCCTATGTCATCTACACCTCCGGTTCCACCGGCCGCCCCAAGGGCGTGGGCCTGCACCACGCCGGTCTGACCCATCTGTTCCGGGACCACGAGCGGGAGCTGTACACGCCGGTCGCCGAGCGTCTGGGCCGCCGGGTGCGGGCCCTGCACACCGCCTCCTTCGCCTTCGACTCCTCCTGGGAGCAGCTGCTCTGGCTGGTCGCCGGGCACGAGCTGCACCTGCTGGACGAGTACGCCCGCCGGGACGCGGACGCCGTGGTCGCGTATGTACGCGAGCACCGGATAGACACCCTGGACGTGACCCCGTCCTACGGGCGTCAGCTCCTGGACGCCGGGCTGCTGGCGGGCGAGTGGAAGCCGCCGCTGTTCCTGCTGGGCGGCGAGGCGGTGCCCGACGCGCTGTGGGCGGAGCTGCGCGCTGTCCCCGGGGTGGAGACCGTCAACTACTACGGGCCGACCGAGTTCACGGTGGACGCCCTGGTCGCCCGGGTGACCGACTGCGCGACCCCGGTCGTCGGCCGGCCTCTGGACAACACCCGCGCCCATGTGCTGGACGCCGCGCTGCGCCCGGTCCCGCCGGGTGTGCCGGGTGAGCTGTACCTCGCGGGCGAGCAGAACGCGCGCGGCTACCTGGGCCGGGCGGCGCTGACGGCGGAACGCTTCGTCGCCGACCCGTACGGCCCGCCCGGCACCCGGATGTACCGCACGGGCGACCTCGCCCGGTGGCGGACGGACGGGCTGCTGGAGTTCCTGGGGCGGACGGACGATCAGGTCAAGATCCGGGGCTTCCGGGTGGAACTCGGGGAGATCGAGCGGGCGCTGACGGCCCGTGCGGACATCTCCTCGGCGGCGGTGATCGTCCGCGAGGACGTGCCGGGGGTGCCGCGTCTGGTCGCCTACGCCACAGCGGTGACCGGGGGCGCCACGGCGGGCGCGGTCGCCGACGAGGCGGAGCTGCGGCGGGCGCTGGCGGCCGAGCTGCCGGAGTACATGGTCCCGGCGGCTGTCGTGCTGCTGGACGTCCTGCCGACGAACGTCAACGGCAAGCTGGACCGGGCCGCGCTACCCGCGCCCGCCCTCACCACCGCGCTCACGGAGCCCTCGCGGGCGCCGCGCGGGGCGGCTGAGGAGCGGCTCGCGGAGGTCTTCGGCGAGGTGCTGGGCCTGGAGCGGGTCGGCGCCGAGGACGACTTCTTCGCCCTCGGCGGCCACTCCCTGCTGGCCACCCGCGTGGTGGCCCGGGTGCGCGCCGACGGCGGGGCCTGCTCGGTCCGGGACGTGTTCGAGGCCCGGACGGTCGCGGCCCTGGCGGCCCGGCTCGCCGAGCGGACGGCCGCCGAACGCCCGGCCCTCACCCGGGCCGTGGAGCGTCCGGAGCGGCTGCCGCTCTCGTACGCCCAGCAGCGCCTGTGGTTCCTGCACCGGATGGAGGGCCCGAGCGCCACCTACACCCTGCCGAGCGCCCTGCGGCTGCGGGGCGCGGTGGACGAGGAGGCCCTGCGCGCGGCCGTCGCGGACGTGGTGGCACGGCACGAGGTGCTGCGCACGGTGTTCGCGGAGAGCGACGGGGAGCCGTACCAGCGGGTCCTGGACCCGACGGCCGTGGCGGTGCCGTTCGCGGTGCGCCGGGTCGCGGACGGGGAGGACCTGGAGCGGGCGGTGGAGTCGGCGGCGGGCGAGGTGTTCGACCTGGCGGCCGAACCACCGCTGCGGGTCACCCTGCTGAGCGCGGCGGACGACGACCACGCCCTGGTCCTCGTCCTGCACCACATCGCGACGGACGAGTGGTCCACCGGGCCGCTCCTCGCCGACCTGGACACGGCCTACCGGGCGCGGATCGCCGGGCGGGAGCCGCAGTTCGCCGAACTGCCCGTGCAGTACGCGGACTTCGCCCTCTGGCAGCGTGATCTCCTGGGCGACCGCGCGGACGAGGACTCCCTCGCCGCCCGGCAGACCGCCCACTGGCGGGAAGCCCTGGCGGGCCTGCCCGAGGAGATCGCCCTCCCCACCGACAAGCCCCGCCCCGCCGTCCCGTCGCACACGGGCGACACCGTGGTGGCCGAGCTGCCGGCGGAGCTGGTGGCGGGCCTGGACCGGCTGGTGGCGGAGTCCGGCGCGACCATGTTCATGACGGTGCACGCGGCGGTCGCCGCCCTGCTCCACCGCCTCGGCGCCGGGGACGACATCCCCCTCGGCAGCCCGGTCGCGGGGCGCGGGGACACCGCCCTCGACGAGCTGGTGGGCTTCTTCGTCAACACCCTGGTCCTGCGCACCGATCTCTCCGGCGACCCGAGCTTCACCGAGCTGCTGGGCCGGGTGCGTACCGGCGATCTGGCCGCGCTGGACCACGCCGATCTGCCGTTCGACGCGGTGGTGGAGGCCGTCAACCCCGAGCGGACCCTCTCCCGGCACCCGCTGTTCCAGACGATGGTCGCCTACGAGGGCGGCGGTCCGGATCTGAGCACGCTGTTCGGGGCGCGGGCGGAGGAGTTGGCGACGCTCTCGGGGGCCGCCAAGTTCGACCTGGAGATCCTGTTCCGCCGCACTCCGGGCCCGCGCCCGGGCATGACCTGCGGGGTGCGGTATGCGACGGACCTGTTCGAGCGGGCGGGCGCGGAGCGTCTGACGGCCCGTCTGGTCCGGCTGCTGGAGAGGGTGGTGGAGCGGCCCGACGCCCCGCTGTCCTCGGTGGATCTGCTGGACGAGGCCGAGCGGGAGTCGGTGCTGCGGGGCTGGAACGACACCGCGCGTCCGCTCGACGGCCCGGCGAACCTCGCCGACCTGGTCGCGCAGGGGGCTGATGTCTCGGACGCGCCGGCGCTGGTCTTCGAGGGCGCGGAACTGTCACGTGTCGTGTTCGAGGAGCGCGTCAACCGCCTCGCCCGACTCCTCACCGACCGGGGCGTGGGGCCCGAGAGCATCGTCGCCGTCGCCCTCCCGCGTTCGTTCGAGCTGTTGGTCGCCCTGCACGCGGTGGTCCGCGCAGGCGGTGCGTATCTGCCGCTCGACCTCACCCTCCCCGCCGACCGCATCGCCTATATGACCGCGACGGCGGCCCCGGTGTGTGTGCTGACCGATCTGGCCTCCCTGGGCGCGCTGCCCTCGGACGGCGGCGCTGTGGAGCCGCTGGTGCTGGACGCGCCCGAGGTCGTCGCGGAGCTGGCGGAGCTGCCGGCCGGTGCGTTCACGGACGCGGACCGGGTGGCGCCCCTGCTGCCCGCCCACCCCGCGTACGTCCTCTTCACCTCCGGGTCGACGGGACGGCCCAAGGGTGTGGTGGTCTCGCACGAGGCGATCGTCAACCGGCTGCTCTGGATGCAGGACGCCTACCGGCTCGGCGATTCCGACCGCGTGCTGCAGAAGACGCCGACCAGTTTCGATGTGTCGGTGTGGGAGCTGTTCTGGCCCCTCGCGCAGGGCGTGCCGCTCGTCGTGGCCCGGCCCGAGGGGCACAAGGACCCGGCGTACCTCGCGGAGCTGATCCGTGAACAGGGCGTCACCGTCCTCCACTTCGTGCCCTCCATGCTCGCCGCCTTCCTGGACGAGGTGACGGTCGCGTCCTGCCCGTCGCTGCGGCTGGTGGTGTGCAGCGGGGAGGCCCTGCCGGGCGATCTCGTCGCCCGCTTCCACACGTCAACCGGCGGGGCGACCGTCGCCTTGGAGAACCTGTACGGGCCCACCGAGGCCGCCGTCGACGTCACCGCCGCCGCCTGCACCCTCGACACCGCTTCCGACGGGACCGCCTCCATCGGCGCACCCGTCTGGAACACCCGGACCTATGTGCTGGACGGCTCGCTGCGGCCGGTGCCGCCGGGTGTGCCGGGTGAGCTGTATCTCGCGGGTGTGCAGCTCGCACGGGGGTACCTGGGACGCGGTGCGCTGACGGCGGACCGTTTCGTCGCCGACCCGTACGGTCCGCCCGGCACCCGGATGTACCGCACGGGCGACCTCGCCCGCTGGCGCGCCGACGGCCGGCTCGACTACCTCGGCCGCACCGACCACCAGGTCAAACTGCGCGGCCTGCGCATCGAACTCGGCGAGATCGAAACCGTGCTGGCCTCGGCCCCCGGCATCACCCGGGCCGTCGTCCTTGTGCGTGAGGACGTGCCCGGAGTGCAGCGGCTGGTGGCCTACACGGTCTCCGCGCAGGGAGCCGTCCTCGACGCGGACGCCCTGCGCGCGCACGCCGCCACCCGCCTGCCCGAGTACATGATCCCGGCGGTGTTCGTCCCCCTCGACGCCGTACCCCTCTCCCCCAACGGCAAGCTCGACCGCCGCGCCCTCCCCGCTCCCCCCGCCGAGACGGCCGAGGGTGTCTACCGGGCGCCGAAGAACGCGCGGGAGGAGATCCTGGCCGGGATCTTCGCCGAGGTGCTGGGCGTCGAACGGGTGGGCGCCGAGGACGACTTCTTCGCGCTCGGCGGCCACTCCCTGCTGGTGGCACGTGCCGTGAGCCGGGCGCGGGACGCGCTGGGCGTGGAGTGCGCGGTGCGCGACCTGTTCGAGGCGCGGACGGTCGCCGCGCTGGCGGTCCGGCTGACGGACCGTTCGGCCGCAGGCCGGCCGGTCCTGGCGCGGGCGGCGGAGCGTCCGGAGCGGCTGCCGCTCTCGTACGCACAGCGCCGGCTGTGGCTGATCGACAGCGTCCAGGGTCCGGGTACGGCGTACAACGTGCCGCTCGCCGTGCGGCTGCGGGGCGCGGTGGACGAGGAGGCGCTGCGCGCGGCCGTCGCGGACGTGGTGGCACGGCACGAGGTGCTGCGCACGGTGTTCGCGGAGGCCGACGGGGAGCCGTACCAGCGGGTGCTGGACCCGGCGGCCGTCGCGGTGCCGTTCGCCGTGCGCCGGGTGTCCACCGGGCGGCTGGAGGCCGAGGCGGTCGCGGCGGGCGAGCATGTCTTCGACCTGGCGGCGGAGCCGCAGGTACAGGTGACGCTGCTGACGGCGGCCGAGGACCACCATGTCCTGGTCCTTCTGCTGCACCACATCGCGACCGACGAGTGGTCCACCGGGCCGCTCCTGGCCGACCTGGACACCGCCTACCGCGCCCGGATCGCCGGACGAGAGCCGCAGTTCGCGGAACTGCCCGTGCAGTACGCGGACTTCGCCCTCTGGCAGCGCGACCTCCTCGGCGACCCGGCCGAGGCGGACTCTCTCGCCGCCCGGCAGACCGCCCACTGGCGGGAAGCCCTCGCGGGCCTCCCCGAGGAGATCGCCCTCCCCACCGACAAGCCCCGCCCCGCCGTGCCCACGCGTGGCGGCGATGTGGTGATCTTCGAGGTGGGCACAGCGACGGGCGAGGGGCTGGCGCGGATCGCCCGGGAATCCGGGGCGACCATGTTCATGGTGGTGCACGCCGCCGTCGCCGCCCTGCTCCACCGGCTCGGCGCCGGGAACGACATCCCCCTCGGCACACCGGCCACGGGCCGCGAGGACGACCGGGTCGCGGACCTGGTCGGGTTCTTCCTCAACACCCTGGTGCTGCGCGCCGATCTCTCCGGCGACCCGAGCTTCACCGAGCTGGTCGGCCGGGTCCGGGACACGGATCTGGCGGCGTTCTCGCACGCCGATCTGCCGCTGGAGGCGGTGGCCGAGGCCGTCGGACAGACCCGCTCCCAGGCCCGGAACCCGCTGTTCCAGTCGATGGTGACGTACCACTCGGTCACCACCGAGGTCACCGAGCTGTGCGGTGTCCCGGCCGAGGAACTGGTCGTGGAGATCGGCGGGTCCAAGGTCGACCTGGAGTTCGCCTTCGGCGGTTCGGAGGCGGACGGCCGGATCAGCGGCGGGCTGCGGTATGCGACGGACCTGTTCGAGCGAGCGGGCGCGGAGCGTCTGACGGACCGTCTGGTCCGGCTGCTGGAAGCCGTGGCCGAGGCGCCTGAACTGCGCCTCTCCGGGATCGAGGTGATGGAGCCCCGGGAGCGGGAGTTGGTGCTGCACGGCTGGAACGACACCGCGCACCCGCTGGACGGCCCGGCGAACCTCGCCGACCTGGTCGCGGAGGGGGCCCGGCGTTCCGACGCACCCGCGCTGGTCTTCGAGGGCACGGAACTGTCACGTGTCGCGTTCGAGGAGCGCGTCAACCGCCTCGCCCGACTCCTCACCGACCGGGGCGTGGGACCGGAGAGCATCGTCACCGTCGCCCTCCCGCGTTCGTTCGACCTCCTCGTGGCTCTGCACGCCGTGGTCCGCGCGGGCGGCGCCTATCTGCCGCTCGACCTCACCCTCCCCGCCGACCGCATCGCCTATATGACCGAGACAGCGGCGCCCACGGCAATACTTACCGACACCATGTCGGTAAGTGCTCTGCCCTCGGACGCCACGGGTGAGCGGATCGTCCTGGACGACCCGGCCGTGGCCGGGGAGCTGTCCGGCCTCTCCGGGGCTCCGGTGACGGACGCGGACCGGGTGGCGCCCCTGCTGCCCGCCCACCCCGCGTACGTCCTCTTCACCTCCGGGTCCACCGGCCGGCCGAAGGGTGTCCTCGTCTCCCACGAGGCGATCGTCAACCGGCTGCTCTGGATGCAGGGCGCCTACCACCTCACCGGCTCCGACCGCGTCCTCCAGAAGACCCCGACCAGCTTCGATGTGTCGGTCTGGGAGCTGTTCTGGCCCCTCGCCCAGGGCGTTCCCCTGGTCGTGGCCCGGCCCGAGGGCCACAAGGACCCGGCGTACCTCGCGGAGCTGATCCGCGAACAGGGCGTCACCGTCCTCCACTTCGTGCCCTCCATGCTCGCCGCCTTCCTCGACGACACGGAGATCGGCTCCTGCCCGTCCCTGCGGCTGGTGGTGTGCAGCGGCGAGGCGCTGCCGGGCGATCTCGTCGCCCGCTTCCACACCTCGGCGCGCGGGGCGACCGTCGCCCTGGAGAACCTGTACGGCCCCACCGAGGCCGCCGTCGACGTCACCGCCGCCTCCTGCACCCCCGACACGGCGGACGGCGGGACCGCCTCCATCGGCGCACCCGTCTGGAACACCCAGGTGCAGGTGCTCGACGCGCGGCTGCGGCCGGTGCCCGTCGGTGTCCCCGGTGAGCTGTACCTCGCCGGTGACCAGTTGGCGCGCGGCTACCTCGCCCGCCCCGACCTCACGGCGGACCGTTTCGTCGCGAACCCGTACGGTCCGCCCGGCACCCGGATGTACCGCACGGGCGACCTCGCCCGCTGGCGCGCCGACGGCCGGCTCGACTACCTCGGCCGCACCGACCACCAGGTCAAACTGCGCGGCCTGCGCATCGAACTCGGCGAGATCGAAACGGTGTTGGCCTCGGCCCCCGGCATCAGCCGGGCCGTGGCCGTGGTCCACGAGGACCGGCCGGGCTTCCAGCGCCTGATCGCCTACGCCGTCCCGGCGCCGGGCACGGAGCTGGACGCGGACGCCCTGCGCGCCCACGCGGCCACCCGCCTGCCCGAGTACATGATCCCGGCGGTGTTCGTCCCCCTCCACGCCGTACCCCTCTCCCCCAACGGCAAGCTCGACCGCCGCGCCCTCCCGGCACCGCCCGCCCCGGCGAGCCGTGCGGCTGGCGGGCGGCGGGAGCCGGTGGCGGGGGCGAGCCCTGCCCAGGTGCTGGCCGGGCTGATGGCGGAGGTGCTGGGTCTGCCCGAGGTGGACACCGAGGACAACTTCTTCGAGCTGGGCGGCGACAGCATCGTGTCGATCCGGCTGGTCAGCCAGGCGCGCAAGGCCGGGCTCACCATCACGGCCCGTCAGGTGTTCACCCACCCGACGCCCGCCGGGCTGGCCTCCGTCGCCGCCCCGGAGGCGAAGACGGCGGCGCCCCGCGCGGCGGAGGTCCCGACCGGGCCGCTGGTGCTGCCGCCCGTGGCGCACTGGTTCGCCGCACGCGGTGGCCCGTTCCGCCGGTTCTGCCAGGCCCGTCTGGTGCTGCTGCCCGCCGGGGCGCGCCGGGACGACCTGGCCGCCGCCCTGCAGACGGTGCTGGACCGGCACGACGGCCTGCGGCAGGTGCTGACCGTGGCCCGGCCGGGCGTGTGGAGCGCGGAGGTGCGGCCCGCCGGGTCGCTCACGGCCGCGTCGGTGCTGCGCACCGTGGACGCCGCCGGGCCGGCGGACGGGGCGCTGCGCGAGCTGGTGGCCGCCGAGTCGGACCGGGCGGCGGGCGAACTGGACCCGGAGTCCGGGGCGACCGTGCGCGCGGTGCACTTCGACGCGGGTCCCGGCGCGCCGGGCCGGCTGCTGCTGGTGGCCCACCATCTGGTCGTCGACGAGGTGTCCTGGCAGATCCTGCTGCCCGATCTGCGGGCCGCCTGGGAGGCGGCCGCCGGGGGCCGGGCGCCCGAGCTGGACCCGGTGCCGACCTCGCTGCGGACGTGGACGGCCGGGCTGCTGGCGGAGGCGCAGAGCGCGCGCCGGCTGGCCGAGCTGGACCGCTGGCTGGACGCGGTCCCGGGGGCACGGCTGCTGACGGACCGTCCGCTGGACGCGGCGCGGGACACGGCGGCCACGGCCCGCCGGCTGACCGTGCGGCTCTCCGCCGAGCGGACCGGGCCCCTTCTGACGGCCGTGCCGCAGGCGTTCCACGGCACCGTCAACGACACCCTGCTCACCGCGCTGGCGCTCTCCGTCGGCGAGTGGGCCGCGCGGGCGGGCCGTCCCGCGGCGGAGCTGACGGTGGATCTGGAGGGCCACGGCCGGGAGCAGGACCTCGTCCCGGGCGCGGACCTGACCCGTACGGTCGGCTGGCTGACCAGTGTGTATCCGCTGAAGCTGGGGGCGCGGGCCTACGACCCGGCGGCGGTGGCGGCCGGGTCGGAGGACGCGGGCGCCGCGCTGAAGGAGGTCAAGGAGCTGCTGCGGGGCGTCCCGGACGGCGGTGTCGGGGCGGGGCTGCTGCGGTACGCGAACGCGGCCACGGCCGGTCTGTTCGACCGGTCGGCGCGGCCGGAGATCCTGTGGAACTACCTGGGCCGGCAGACCGCGCGGACCGCGTCCGCGTGGGGTCCGGCGGCGGAGTCCGACGCGCTGGCGGTGCGGCCCGACCCGGGGATGCCCCTGTCGCACGCGCTGGAGATCAACGCGGAGGTCGAGAACGGCCCGGACGGGCCCGAGTTGACCGCGGCCTTCATCTGGGCGGGCGAGGCGCTGTCCCAGGACACGGTGAGCGGCATCGCGGACGGCTGGCTGGCCGCCCTGGGTGCCCTGACCGCGTGGGCGGACGGCGGGACGACCGCCGGGCACACGCCCTCCGACCTCGACCTGCTCGATCTCGACCAGGACCAGATCACCATGCTCGAAGAAATGTGGAGGGCCCAGCAGTGACGCAGGCTCGTATCGAGGACATGCTTCCGCTGTCCCCCTTGCAGCAGGGCATGCTGTTCCATTCCGTGTACGACCGCGAGGCGGCCGACGTCTACACCGTGCAGGTGACGGTGGCGCTGTCCGGTGCGGTGGACGCGGACCGGCTGGAGCGGGCGGCGGGTGCGCTGCTGCGCCGCCACCCGAATCTGCGGGCCGGGTTCTGGCACGAGGGGGTGCCGCAGCCGGTGCAGTTCGTGCCGGCGGAGGTGAAGGTCGCGGTCGAGCGGGTGGACCTGTCCGGTGCCCCGGCGGGTGAGGGGGCGCTGCGCGAGGTGCGGCGGGCGGAGCTGGCGCGCCGGTTCGAGCTGCACAAGCCGCCGCTGCTCCGGCTGGTGCTGGCCCGCCTCGGCGAGGACGACCACCGGCTGGTGATCACCGTGCACCACATCCTGGTGGACGGCTGGTCGATGCCGCTGCTGGTCGGTGATCTGCTCGCGCTGTACGGGAGCGACGGGGACGCCTCCGGGCTGCCGGCCGTGCGCCCGTACCGGGACTATCTGAAGTGGCTGAAGCAGCAGGACACCCCGGCGGCCGAGGCCGCCTGGCGGACCGCGCTCGCCGGGCTGGACGAGGCGTCGTTCGTCGCCGCCCCGGACCCCTCGCGGCCGTCGGTGCGGCCGGGGGTGCACGCCCTGGACCTGTCGGAGGCGGCGACCGCGCGGCTGACGGCGGCGGCGCGCCGCCTGGGCACCACGCCGAGCACCCTGATCCAGTGCGCCTGGGGTCTGACCGTCGGCGCGCTGACGGGTCGTCAGGACGTGGTGTTCGGGCTGACGGTGTCGGGCCGGCCGGACGAGATACCGGGCGTGGAGTCGATGCTCGGCCTGTTCATCACCACGGTCCCCGTCCGGCTCACCATCCGCCCGGCGGAGACCGTGGAGGGGCTGCTGCGGCGGTTCCGGGACGAGCAGAACGCGCTGCTGGCCCACCACCACCTGGGGCTGCGGCTGATCCAGAAGCAGGCGGGCGGCGGTGAGCTGTTCGACACCCTGGTGGTCGTCGAGAACTACCCGGTGGACGAGGACGCCCGCCCGGCCCTCGGTGACGGGCTGCGGGTGGCGGGCATCGAGGCCGAGGACGCCACGCACTACCCGCTGACCCTGGCGGTGGCGCTGGACGAGCGCGCCCGCCTCCAGGTCGAGTACCGGCCGGACGTGTTCGACGCGCGCCGGGCGGCCCTGGTCGCGGACCGGCTGGCGCATGTGCTGGACCGGATCGCCGAGGCCCCGGGCACGGCGGTGGGCGCGCTGGACGTGCTCCCGGCGGCCGAGCTGGCGCGGGTCCGGGAGGGCTGGTCGGGCGCGGTGCGGGACGTGCCGGCGGGGACGGTCGCGGACCGGTTCGCCGAGCAGGCGGCCCGCACCCCGGAGGCGAGAGCGGTCGTCGCCGGGGAGGTGTCGCTGAGCTTCGCCGAGCTGGACGAGCGGGCGGCGCGGCTCGCGGGGCTGCTGGCGGCGCGCGGGGTGGGACCGGAGTCGGTGGTGGCGCTGGCGGTGCCGCGTTCGGCCGATTCGGTGGTCGCGATCCTGGCGGTGCTGAAGGCCGGGGGCGCGTATCTGCCGCTGGACCTGGACTATCCGGCGGACCGGCTGGGGCTGATGATCGAGGACGCCGCGCCGGTGTGCGTGGTGACCACGGAGCAGGCCGGGGCCCTGCTGCCGGCCGCCGGGACGGGCGCGCCGCGCCTGGTGCTGGACGCGCCGGAGACGGTCGCGGAACTCGCCGCCGCGCCCGCCGTGTTCGCCTCCCCGGCGACGGTGGACGGGCACCCGTCGTATGTCATCTACACCTCCGGTTCCACCGGCCGCCCGAAGGGTGTGGTGCTCACCCACGGCGGTCTGTCCAACCTGTATGCCAACCACATGGCGGAGGTGTTCGGGCCGGTCGTGGACGCGGCCGGCGGGCGGACCCTGCGCGCGCTGCACACCGCCTCGTTCAGCTTCGACACCTCCTGGGAGCAGCTGTTCTGGCTGATCGCGGGCCATGAGCTGCACGTCCTGGACGAAGTGGGCCGCCGGGACGCCGAGTTCGTGGTCGGCTATGTGCGCCGGCACCGGATCGACGCGATGGACGTCACCCCCACCTATGCCGGCCGGCTCCTGGAGTGGGGCCTGCTGGACGCGGCGGAGCACCGTCCGGCGCTGCTGCTGCTGGGCGGCGAGGCCGTGCCGGAGGCCCTGTGGTCCGAGGTGCGGGCCGCGAGCGGGGTCAGGTCGGTGAACCTGTACGGGCCGACCGAGTACACGGTGGACGCGCTGGGCGCGGATCTGGCGGACAGCGCCTCCCCGGTGGTGGGCCGCCCGATCGGGAACACCCGCGCCTATGTCCTGGACGCGGCACTGCGCCCGGTGCCCGCCGGCACCCCCGGTGAGCTGTACCTCGCGGGCCACGGCACCGCGCGCGGCTATCTGGGCCGCCCGGCGCTGACGGCGGAGCGTTTCGTCGCCGACCCGTACGGGCTCGCCGGAAGCCGGATGTACCGGACCGGCGACCTGGCGCGGCTGCGCGCGGACGGGGAGCTGGAGTATCTGGGCCGCGCCGACGACCAGGTGAAGATCCGGGGCTTCCGGATCGAGCCGGGCGAGGTGGAGTCCGCGCTCGCGTCCGTCGCCGGGGTCGTCTCGGCGGCCGTGGTGGTGCGCGAGGACGTGCCCGGGGTGAAGCGGCTGGTCGGCTATGTCACGGGCACCGCCGACCCGGTCGCGGTCCGCGAGGAGCTGGCCCGCTCGCTGCCGGACTACCTGGTCCCGGCCGCCGTGGTGGTGCTGGACGCGCTGCCGTTCAACGTCAACGGCAAGCTGGACCGCTCGGCGCTGCCCGCGCCGGTGCTCGGCGCGGGGGAGTCCTCGCGGGCGCCGAGCGGGCCGCGGGAGGAGGCGCTGGCCCGGGTGTTCACCGAGGTACTGGGGCTCGCCTCGGCGGGCGCGGACGACGACTTCTTCGCCCTCGGCGGCGACAGCATCGTCTCCATCCAGCTGGTGACCCGGGCCCGCAAGGAGGGCCTGGTCCTCACCCCTCGTGATGTGTTCGAGCAGCGCACGGTCGCCGGTCTGGCGGCGGTGGCCCGCACCCCCGAGGAGGCGGCCCAGGGGACGGTCCCGGCGTCGGACGCGCCGCTGGTGGAGCTGGACGAGGCCGGACGGGCCGTGCTGGAGCGGGTGTTCCCGGGTGCGGAGGAGGTCCTGCCGCTGGCGCCGCTCCAGGAGGGCCTGTACTTCCACGCGGTGTACGACGACCGCGCGCTCGACGTGTATCTGATGCAGAACTTCGTGGAACTGCGGCACGCCGTGGACACGGCCGCGCTGCGGGCCGCGTTCGACGGGATGCTGCGCCGGCACCCGAACCTGCGCTCGGCGTTCTGGCACGAGGGCCTGCCGGGCCCGGTGCAGGTGGTACCCGAGGCGTGGGAGCTGCCGTTCGAGGTGCGGGATCTGACCCATCTGGACCGGGCGGCGCAGGACGAGGCGCAGCGGGAGTTCTCCCTGCGGGACGCGGAGACCCGGTTCGACCTGTCCGCGCCGCCGCTGATGCGGGTGACACTGCTGAAGTTCGCCGAGGACCGGTGGATGCTGTGTGTGACGCAGCACCACATCCTCACCGACGGCTGGTCGGAGTCGCTGTTCTTCGAGGAGCTGTTCGCGCTGTACGGGCGCGGCGGGCGGACCGAGGGCCTGCCGCCGGTCACCCCGTACCGCGAGTATCTGCGCTGGCTCGCGGCCACGGAGGCGGACGCGGCCCTCGCCGCCTGGCGGAAGCACCTCTCGGGCCTGGACCAGGCGACCCTGGTCGCCCCGGCCGACCCGACGCGGCAGCCGGTGACCGCCGAGGTGGTGGACATCGCGCTGGGCGCGGAGACCAGCGACCGGCTGCGGGCCTTCGCGCGCGGTTGCGGGGTCACCCTGAACACGGTCCTGTCGGCCGCGTGGGCGCTGTCGCTGTCCGGGATGACCGGGCGGGACGACGTGGTGTTCGGCGCGACGGTCTCGGGCCGCCCGGCGGACATCGCGGGCGTGGACCAGATGATCGGCATGTTCATGAACACGCTGCCGTTCCGGGTCACGCTCCGTCCCGCGGAACCGCTGCGGGAGCTGCTGGTGCGGATGCAGCGCGAGCACGCGGAGCTGCTGCCCCACCACTACCTGGGCCTGGGCCGGATCCAGCAGACCACGGGCATCGGCCAGCTCTTCGACACCCTGTACGTCTTCCGGAACACCCCGCTGGACGACGCGGCCCGTGAGGAGGCCGTCGAGCAGCACCAGATCGGCTGGACGCACAGCGTCGACGGCACCCACTACCCGCTGACCCTGGCGGTCACCCCGGAACGCTCCCTGGAGCTGAGCCTCGCCTACCGGCCGGACCTGTACGACCGGGAGACGGCGGAGCTGCTGGCGGGCCGGCTGCGGCTGCTGGTGGAGCAGTTCGCCGACGGGGGCGCCACCCCGGTCGGCCGGCTGCACACCCTGCACCCCGCCGACCGCGCCGAACTCCTCGCCGTGGGCGACGACATGGGCCACGGCATCCCGGACACCCCGCTGGTGGACCTGTTCGCCCGGCAGGCGGCGGCCACCCCGGAGGCCACCGCGCTGGTCTTCGAGGACGAGCGGCTGACCTACGCCGAGCTGGACGAGCGGGCCAACCGGCTCGCCCGGGCGCTGATCGCGCGCGGCGCGGGCCCGGAGCGCACGGTCGCCCTCGGGCTGCCCCGGTCGGCGGACTTCGTGGTCTCGCTCTTCGCGGTGCTGAAGACCGGCGCCGCCTATCTGCCGCTGGACCTGGACCACCCGGTGGACCGGCTGGCCGCGATGGTCGAGGACGCGGGCCCGCTCTGCCTGGTCACCTCCTCGGCGGTGGCCGGGCGGGTGCCGGAGGTCGCGGACGTCCCGCCGCTGGTGCTGGACGCGGCGGCCACCGCCGCCGAACTGGCCGCGCTGCCCGGCGGGGCGGTCGCGGAGTCGGAGCTGACGGCTCCGCGCGACGGGCGGCACCCGGCGTACCTGATCTACACCTCCGGTTCCACCGGCCGCCCCAAGGGGGTGGTGGTGCCCGGGTCCGGTCTGGTGAACATGCTGCTCAACCACCGGGAGCGGATCTTCGAACCGGCGGTGAAGCTGGCCGGCGGGCGCCGGATGAAGGTGGCGCACACGGTGTCCTTCGCCTTCGACATGTCCTGGGAGGAGTTCTTCTGGCTGGTCGACGGGCACGAGGTGCACGTCATCGGCGAGGAACTGCGCCTGGACCCGGCCGCGCTGACCGCCCACTACGACCGGGTCGGCATCGACGTCGTCAACGTCACCCCCTCCTACGGGCAGCAGTTGGTGGACGCGGGTCTGCTGGACGCGGACCGGCACCGTCCTGCGCTGGTGCTTCTCGGCGGCGAGGCGGTGCCCGACTCCCTGTGGTCCCTGCTGGAGGAGACCGAGGGGACCATGGGCTACAACCTGTACGGGCCCACCGAGTACACGATCAACGCGCTCGGCGCGGACGTCGGCGACAGCGCCTCCTCCTGCGTCGGCCGCCCGATCTACAACACCCGCGCCTATGTCCTGGACAGCGCGCTGCGGCCGGTGCCGCACGGGGTGCCGGGCGAGCTGTACCTCGCCGGGGCGGGCCTGGCCCGCGGCTACTTCGCGCAGCCCGCGCTGACGGCGGAGCGTTTCGTCGCCGACCCGTTCGGGGAGCCGGGCACGCTGATGTACCGGACCGGTGACCTGGTGCGCTGGCGCACGGACGACCAGATCGACTATCTGGGCCGGGCCGACCACCAGGTGAAGATCCGCGGTTTCCGGATCGAGCTGGGCGAGATCGAGTCGGCGCTCGCCGCCGCGCCCGAGGTGGCCGCGGCCGCGGTCGTCGTGCACACCGGCCCGAACGGCGTGAAGCGGCTGGTCGCGTACACCGTGCCGGCCTCGGACGCGGTCCGGGTGGACGGCGACGCCCAGGCGGCGGCCCTGCGGGCGCGGCTCTCCGAGACCCTCCCCGAGTTCATGGTCCCCTCCGCCTTCGTCGAACTGCCCGCGCTGCCGCTGACGGTGAACGGCAAGGTCGACCGGACCGCTCTGCCCGCCCCGGAGTTCGCGGACGCGGGCGGCGGCCGGGCCCCGAAGGACGCCCGCGAGGAGCTGCTGTGCGGTGTCTTCGCGGAGGTGCTGGGCCTGGAGCGGGTCGGTGTGGAGGACAACTTCTTCGAGCTGGGCGGGCATTCGCTGCTCGCGATGCGGCTCGTGGGCCGTATCCGGGACGAGCTGGGCGTGCCGGTCCAGGTGGGCACGGTCATGTCGGCGCCGACGGTGGCGGACGTGGCGGCCAGGATCGGGACGGACTCCCGCCGGGACGCGCTGCGGGTGCTGCTGCCGCTGCGGGAACGGGGCAGCCGGGAGCCGCTGTTCTGCTTCCACCCGGCCTCCGGCTTCAGCTGGCAGTACACCGGCCTGCTGCGCCATCTCGACCCGGACCGGCCGGTGTACGGCGTCCAGTCGCCGGGCCTCGCGGGCGAACTGCCCGAGGTGGCGGACGTGGCCGAGCTGTGCGAGCGCTACCTCGCGGAGATCCGCGCGGTCCAGCCCGAGGGGCCGTACCACTTCGCCGGGTACTCCTTCGGCGGGACCGTGGCGCACACCCTGGCCGCGCTCCTCCAGGAGCGCGGCGAGGAGGTCGCCTTCCTTGCCCTGCTGGACGCCTACCCGCCGGAGCGGGACGACTGGTCGTACATCGACGCGCCGGACTGGCGGGAGCGGCTGGAGCGCGAGGAGAGCGGCTTCCTGCTCTCGGTGGCCGGGCTGGGCGGCGAGGCCGCTCGGGACGGTGCCGAGGCGGGCGAGGTCTCCCGCGAGGAGGCCGTCGCGGCGATCCGGGACAGCCACGGCCTGCTGGCCGGGTTCGACGACGGACTGCTGCACGCGATCGTCGACACCAACGTCCACTGCGTCCGGCTGCTGTCCCGCAGCACCACCCGCCACTACCGGGGCGACGTGCTGTTCTTCACCGCCGCGAAGAGCACCCCGGCCGAGGACGCGCCGCTCGCGGTGTGGCCCGCGTATGTGGACGGGGCCGTCACCGAGCACGTCCTGGACTGTTCGCACGACGAACTGATGGCGCCCGAGCACCTGGACCGGATCGGCCCGGTCCTGGACGCGGCGCTGCGCGGGGCGGCCTCCGGGGCCTGACCCGGGGCGGGCCGGGGCCGAAACGCCCCGGCCCGGCCGCACCGCACCGCACCGCCGACCACCGCACCCGCACCCGCACCCGCACTCACACAGCACCAGCACCCCGCACCCCCACCCGTACGGACAACACCCCGAGGAGTCATCGTGTCGACGGTCCACCAGGTCGCCGAGCACAGACAGGACACCGCCCCCGCCCACCCCGCGGTCGGCGCGGCCACGAGCATGCTGGACGCCTACCGCGCCGGCGACCGCTTCCTCGCCACGCCCAGCCGCACCCTGCTGGCCCACGGTGTGCACCGCGAGGTCCCGCACGGCCCCGGCCCGCTCGCCGAGCGGGTCGCGGAGACCCTGCGCGCCGCGGTGGCGGAACGCCACCCCTCGCCCGTGGTCGTCGGCGCCGTCCCCTTCGACCAGTCGGCGCCCGCCGCCCTCGTCGTCCCCGAGGTCCTGCGCGCGGGCCCGGCCCTCGCCTCCGACCCGCTGGTCGGCCTGCCACCGGCCCCGACCCCCCGCACCGCCTGGTCCGTCCGGCCCGAGCCCGACCCGGAGGTGTACGGCAAGGGCGTCGCCGCCGCCGTCGCCCGGATGTGGGAGGGCGAGTTCAGCAAGGTGGTGCTCGCCCGGACCCTGGAACTGACCGGCCCCGACGCCCTCGACATCCCCGCCATGGTCCAGCGGCTCGCCCGCCGGGACCCCTCGGGCCACACCTTCGCCCTGCCCACCGGCCCCGGCCGCACCCTGCTCGGCGCCAGCCCCGAACTCCTGGTCTCGCGGCGCGGGAACCGGCTGGTCTCCAACCCGCTCGCCGGGTCCACCCCGCGCAGCGCGGACCTCGCCGAGGACGTGCGGCGCGCGGCGGCCCTGCTGGAGTCGGCGAAGGACCTGCACGAGCACGCGGTCGTGGTCGACGCGGTGCACCAGCACATGGCCCGGTTCTGCTCGCGGATCGAGGTCCCGCCGCGGCCGACCCTCATCCGCACGGCGACCATGTGGCACCTGTCCACCACGGTCACCGGCGAACTCGCCGACCCGGACGTCTCCGCGCTGGAGGTCGCCTCCGCCCTCCACCCGACCCCGGCCGTGTGCGGCACGCCGACCGCCCTCGCCCGTACGGTGATCCGCGAGACCGAGCCCTTCGACCGGGGCTTCTTCACCGGCATGGTCGGCTGGGGCAACGCGGACGGCGACGGCGAATGGGTCGTCACCATCCGCTGCGCGGAGGCCGAGGGGCGCACCCTGCGCCTGTACGCGGGCGCCGGGGTCGTCGCCGGGTCGGAGCCCGACGCCGAGACCGCCGAGACCGCGGCCAAGTTCCGCACCTTCCTCGACGCCGTCGGCGCCGAACTCTGACCCGCCCCCGTCCCCCCTCTCTGACCACCTCTGTTCCACCCAGCACACCGGAGACCCTCATGGCCCTGCCCGCCGTGGCCCCCTACCCGATGCCCCGCACCGCCGATCTGCCCGCCAACCGGGTGGACTGGCGCGTCGACCCGGACCGCGCCGTGCTGCTCGTGCACGACCTCCAGAACTACTTCCTGTCCGCCTTCGACGCCGAGGCCGAGCCGGTCACCGCGCTCCTCGGCAATGTCGCCCGGCTCCGCAAGGAGGCCGCGCGCCTGGGCGTCCCCGTGATCTACACGGCGCAGCCCGGCGGGCAGACGCCCGAGGAGCGCGGCCTCCAGCAGGACTTCTGGGGCCCGGGCGTCCCGGCCGAGGAGCACGCGACCGCCATCGCCGCGGCCGTCGCCCCGGAGGCCGGGGACACCGTGCTCACCAAGTGGAAGTACAGCGCCTTCGTCCGGACCGATCTGCTGGAGCGGCTGCGCGAGCAGGGCCGGGACCAGATCGTGGTCACCGGTGTGTACGCGCACATCGGTGTGCTGATGACCGCGTGCGACGCGTGGATGCAGGACATCCAGGCGTTCGTGGTGGCCGACGCGGTGGCCGACTTCTCCGAGCGCGAGCACCGTTTCGCGCTGGAGTGGGCCGCCGGGCGCTGCGCCTACGTCACCACCGCCGACCGCGTGTTCTGAGGCCCGCCGTGCACCACGACGCACCGACCCGGCCGCTTCCGGCCCCTGCGGCCGGGCCGGGTCCGCTGCTGGACCACCGCGTCCTGCCCGGGCACCCCGGCGTGTTCGCGGCCCGGGTGGCGCCGAACACGGCGGCGGCCCGGGCCGGGCTGGGGCTGCTCGACGAGCGGGAACGGGAACGGGCCGCGGGGTTCCGCTTCCAGCAGGACGCCGACCGCTATCTCGTGGCGCACGTCCTGCTGCGGCAGACCCTCGCGGGGCTGGTCGGTGAGCGGCCCGAGCGGCTGGTCTTCGCCCGGCGCCCGTGCGCGGGGTGCGGTGGTCCGCACGGCAAGCCGTATCTCGCCCACCACGCCCTGCACTTCTCGCTCGCGCACGCCGGCGACCACGTCCTGGTCGCGACGGCCGGGGTCCCCGTCGGGGTGGACGTGGAGGCCGTGCCGTCCACCCGGATCACCGAGGACGTGGTCCCCGCGCTGCACCGGGTGGAACGCGCGGAACTGGCCGCGCTGGCCGCGGCGGACCGGCCGGCCGCGTTCACCCGGTGCTGGGTGCGCAAGGAGGCCGTGCTGAAGGCGACCGGGGTGGCCCTCACCCATGGTTCGGCCGACCCCCTGGCGGGGACCGGGCCGGTGCCCGCCGAGGTGCCCGGGGTGCGGATCACCGACCTGCCGGCGGCCGCCGGGCACGCGGCGGCCCTGGCCCTGGTCCCGGACGGCGGCTGAGCGGCCGGGCCGGGGCCCATGTCATCGGCTCATCGACGAAAGGGGACCGCCGTGGCGGACCGCAAGCGCACCCCCGAACTGGGGGAGATCCAGGAGACCCTGCTCATCCCGCTGTACGCCCGCGCCGTGGAGACCCGCAAACGGCACGGCATGCTCTCCGACCCGCGGGCCGTCGAGATGGTCGACTCCCTCGACTACGACTTCTCCCGCTTCGACGGCGCCCGCAGCCTGCTGGGCTCCAATGTGCGCACGCTGCTGATCGACGCCTGGGTGGCGGAGTTCCTCGGCCGGCACCCCGACGGCACGGTGGTGGAGATCGGCACCGGCCTCAACACCCGCTTCGAGCGGCTGGACAACGGCCGGACGCACTGGTTCGACCTCGACCTCCCCGACGTGATCGACCTGCGCCGCGCCTTCTTCGAGGACACCCCGCGCCGCCGGATGCTGGCCGGTTCCGTGGACGCCCCGGAGTGGACCGCCGCCGTGCGCGAGCGGCCCGGTCCGTACTTCCTGGCCGCGGAGGCCGTCCTCATCTACCTCGAAGAGGCCCGTGTCCGGGCGGTGTTCGAGATGATCGCGCGGGAGCTGCCCGGGGCGTGGCTGGCGCTGGAGACCGCCTCGGGCCGAATGGTCGGCACCCAGGACTCCCACGACGTGCTCTCCAAGGTGGCGGCCCGGATGCACTGGCAGTGCGACGACCCGGCCGAGATCCTGTCCTGGGTCCCGGGTCTGACCCTGGAGACCTCCTGCACCTTCGCGGCCCTCCCGGCGGCCGTCCGCACCCGGCTCCCGGCCCGCTACCGGGCGATGCTGCGGGCCGCGTCGGTGGTGAAGCGGAAGGACATCGAGTCCTACCGCTTCCATCTCTTCCGCTTCCCCTCCTGACCGTCACCCCATCCGGGGGGCGGCCGCGCCGCACCCGGCCAGAACCTCCCCGCCGGCTGCCCGTCAGGGTCCCGGGGCCTCCCCGCCCCCCTCGGCGATGCGCAGCAGATAGGTGTCCATGATCCAGCCGTGGCGTTCCCGGGCCTCGGCGCGGAGTTCGCTGATGCGGGCGGCGACCTGCGGCAGCGGTCCGGAGAGGAGGAGTTCGTCGGGGGTGCCGAGGTAGGCGCCCCAGTAGATCCACACGTCGTCGCCGGTGACCCGCCGGTACGCCTCCTGGGCGTCGAGCATCACGACCACGTCGCCGTCGCCCGCGAGGCAGGCGTCCGCGAGCCGCCGGCCCGGGGTGATGTGGACGGGACGGCCGACCTGGTTGAGGGTGATCCGGTGCCGGGCCGCGAGGGCGGAGACGCTGCTGATGCCGGGGACGACTTCCACGTCGAAGGCGAGGGTGCCGCCCGCGGTGATCCCGTCCAGGATGCCGAGGGTGCTGTCGTAGAGCGCGGGGTCGCCCCAGACCAGGAACGCGCCCGTCTGCCCGGGGGCCAGTTCCTCGCGGACCAGGCGTTCGTAGACCTCGGCGCGGCGGCGGCGCCAGTCATGGACCGCGGTGGTGTAGCCGGCGCCGTCCTCCCGGGTCCGGTCGCGCCAGGGGTCGTCCACCTCGACGACGCGGTGGGGCCCGGTGGCGTGTTCCGCCAGGATTCGGCGCCGCAAATCGGTCAGGGCGGTCTTCTCGGGGCCCTTGCCGACGAGGAAGAAGACGTCGGTACGGCGCAGGGCCTTGACCGCCGCGAGGGTCAGATGGTCGGGGTCACCGGCTCCGATGCCGATGACGAGGAGGTGGCGCTGGTCCGTGGGCGGGTCCGTGCTCATGGTGGGGGCTCTCTGGGAACGGGGAGGCGGGTGGACGGAGGCGGAGGGGCCGGTCAGGGGCGGGGCCCGGCCACCGGCCGGGCCCCGCCAAGCCGGGCGGCGGGCGCCGTCAGCCGTGGGTGAACCGCGGCGGCCGCTTGTCGGTGAACGCCGCCATGCCCTCCTTCTGGTCGGCGGTGGCGAACACCGCGTGGAACAGGCGCCGTTCGAAGCGGACGCCCTCCGCGAGGGTGGTCTCGAAGGCCCGGTTGACGGACTCCTTGGCCATCATCGCGACCGGCGCGGACATCCCGGCGACCGTCTCCGCGACGGCGAGCGCCTCGCCGACCAGGTCGTCCGCCGGGACGATCCGGGAGACCAGACCGGCGCGTTCCGCCTCGGCGGCGTCCATGGTGCGCCCGGTGAGGCAGAGTTCCATCGCCTTGGCCTTCCCCACCGCGCGGGTCAGCCGCTGGGAGCCGCCGATGCCGGGGACGACGCCGAGGCGGATCTCCGGCTGCCCGAACACCGCGGTGTCGGCGGCGAGCAGGATGTCGCACATCATGGCCAGCTCGCAGCCGCCGCCGAGGGCGTATCCGGCGACCGCCGCGACGGTCGGCGTACGCACCTGGGCGAAGCGGTCCCAGGCGGCGAACCAGTCGTCGACGTACATGTCCGGGTAGCCGCGCGGCTGCATCTCCTTGATGTCGGCCCCGGCGGCGAACGCCTTCGCGGAGCCGGTCAGCACGATGCAGCCGATCTCCGGGTCCCGGTCGAGGCGCGCGGTCGCGGTGACGACCTCGTCCATCAGCCGCAGGGACAGGGCGTTGAGCGCCTTGGGCCGGTCGAGGGTGACCAGGGCGGTGCGGCCCCTGCGCTCGACGCGGATGGTCTCGTACAGGTCCTTGTGCTCGCCGCTGTCGGTGCCCGTGCCCGTGCCGGTGTCGGTGCCGGTCATGCGGTTGTCTCCTCGATGGTGCCGGTGGTGTGACTCGTGCCCAGGGCGCCGTCCCGGATGGCGCGGATGATCCCGGAGAAGTCCTGGTCCGCTCCGGGGCCTTCGGCGAAGGCCGCGTACGCCTCGGCCGCGCGCAGCCCGAGGGCCGCGTCGACGCCTCCGGCGCGGATCGCGTTCGCCGCGAGGCCGAGGTCCTTGGCCATGAGCGGCGCGGCGAACCCGGGACGGTAGTCGCGGTCGGCGGGGCTGCCCGGGACGGGCCCGGGGACCGGGCAGTTGACGGTGAGCGCCCAGCACTGCCCGGACGCGGTGGAGGCCACGTCGAACAGCGCCTCGTGGGAGAGCCCGAGGCTCTCGCCGAGGACGAACGCCTCGCTCACGGCGATCATCGAGATGCCCAGGATCATGTTGTTGCAGATCTTCGCCGCCTGCCCGGCGCCCGCCGCGCC
The DNA here is from genome assembly GCF_040630445.1 of Streptomyces sp. NPDC005805. Taxonomy (NCBI): domain Bacteria; kingdom Bacillati; phylum Actinomycetota; class Actinomycetes; order Kitasatosporales; family Streptomycetaceae; genus Streptomyces; species Streptomyces sp. NPDC005805. The sequence goes on along the minus strand of NZ_JBEXXN010000042.1, from coordinate 18,764 downwards.
GCAGTGCACGGCCTTGCGTCCCATGGCCGCGAGCACCGGTTCCGCCTCGGCGAACTCGGCCTCCCCGCCGCCCGCCATGAAGGTGAGGGTGGCCGCCTCGGCGCCCACCACTCCCCCGGACACGGGTGCGTCCAGGGCCCGGTGGCCCGCGGCGGCGGCCGCCTCGTGGAGGGTGCGGGCGTCGGCGACGTCGATGGTCGAGCAGTCGACGAACAGGGTGCCGGGCCGGGCGGCGGCGAGCAGCCCCTCCTCCCGGTGGAGGGCGAGGACATGGCGGCCGGCGGGCAGCATGGTGATCACCAGGTCCGCGGCCCCGGCGGCGGCCGGGGCCGAGGCGGCGGGTTCCACGCCGTGCGCGACGGCGGCGGCGAGCGCGTCCGCGTCGAGGTCGTGGCCGAGGACGCGGTGGCCCGCCTTGACGAGATTGGCGGCCATCGGGCCGCCCATCCTGCCGAGGCCGATGAAGGCGATGACGCTCACCAGGGCACCTCCTGGGGTGATCCGGGCCCGGCGAGGCGCAGTTCGCGCTCGCCGAGCGGGGCGAAGAAGCGGTCCACGTCGGCGGCGGTGACCTCGGCGAGGCTCCCGGGCGACCAGCGCGGATCGCGGTCCTTGTCGATGACCTGGGCGCGGATGCCCTCCACCAGGTCGGGGTGGGCGAGGGCGGCGCAGGAGACGCGGTACTCCTGTTCCAGGACCCGTTCCAGCGGCCCGAGTCCACGGGCCCGGCGCAGGGACGCCAGGGTGACCTTGAGCGCGGTCGGGGACTTGGCGGCCAGGGTCTCCGCCGCCTCCTTGGCCGCCGGGTCGCCATGGGCGCGCAGCCGGTCCGCGATCTCCTCGACGGTGGCGGCGGAGTAGCAGGCGTCGATCCACTCCCGGGCGGCGGCGAGCCGTCCGGGCGGGGCGGGCCGGACGTGCTCGGTGAGTACCTCGTGCACGGGCGCGCGGGCGAGGTCCGCGAGGAGCGCCGGCAGGGCGGCGGAGGGGACGTGATGGTCGGCGAGCCCGCACAGCAGGGCGTCGGCCGCGCCGACGGGGGTGCCGGTCAGGGCCAGATGGGTGCCGAGTTCGCCGGGCGCGAGGCCCAGCAGATAGGTCCCGCCGACGTCGGGGACGAAGCCGATCCCGGTCTCGGGCATGGCGACCCGGGAGCGTTCCGTGGCGAGGCGTACGGTGCCGTGGGCGGAGACGCCGACGCCGCCGCCCATCACGATGCCGTCCATCACGGCGACGTACGGGGTGCGCAGCCGGGCGATCCGGGCGTTCAGCCGGTACTCGTCCCGCCAGAACGCGGCGGCGGCCCCGGCCGGGTCACCGTCCGGGCCGGGACCCGGGCCCGCACCACCCGCGCCCGCGCGCGCCGAGTCGTGGATCGCGCGGATGTCGCCGCCCGCGCACAGTCCCCGCTCCCCCGCGCCGGTGAGGACGACGACCTCCACCGAGGGGTCGTCCTCCCAGGCGTCCAGCGCCTCGGCGATCGTGCCCACCATCGCGTGGGTGAGGGCGTTGATCGCACGCGGCCGGTTCAGCGTGAGGTACGCCGCCCGCCCCTCGGTGCGCAGCAGCACCGAGGGCTCGCCCGCCGCCTCTCCGGGCGCCGTCACCGGGCCGCCTCGGTGAGCGCGCGGGCGACGATGACCTGCATGATCTCGTTGGTCCCTTCCAGGATGCGGTGGACCCGCAGGTCCCGGACGATCTTCTCGATGCCGTAGTCGCCCAGATAGCCGTAGCCGCCGTGGAGTTGGAGGGCCCGGTCGGCGACCGAGTACCCGGTGTCGGTGGCGAAGCGCTTGGCCATGGCGCAGAGGTGGGGCGCGCCGGGGTCGCCGCGGTCGAGGGCGTCGGCGGCCTGGCGGACCAGGGCGCGCGCGGCGGCGAGTTCGATGGCCATGTCGGCCAGCGTGAACTGGAGTCCCTGCGCCCGGATGAGGGGCGCCCCGAAGGCCTCCCGGTCCGCGAGGTGGGTGAGGCTGCGGTCGAGGGCGCTCTGCGCGCCGCCGAGGGAGCAGGCGGCGATGCCGAGGCGGCCGCCGTTGAGGCCGTGCATGGCGATGCGGAAGCCGTCGCCCTCCGCGCCGAGCCGCCGGTCGGCGGGCACCCGGACGCCGTCCAGGATCACCTGCCGGGTGGGCTGGGCGTTCCAGCCCATCTTGACCTCGTTGGCGCCGAAGGAGAGGCCGGGGTCCTCGCGTTCGACGACGAAGGCGCTGATGCCGCCGGGGCCGTCGCCGCCGGTGCGGGCCATGACGACATAGACCCCGGAGGCGCCCGCTCCGGAGACGAACTGCTTGACGCCGGTGAGGACGTAGTGGTCGCCGTCGCGTTCCGCGCGGGTGCGCAGGGCTGCGGCGTCGGAGCCGGCGCCGGGTTCGGTGAGGCAGTAGCTGCCGAGGGTGGTGGCCGCGCAGAGGCCGGGCAGCCAGCGGGCGCGCTGGGTCTCGTCGCCGTAGGCGTCGATCATCCAGGCGACCATGTTGTGGATGGAGAGGTAGCCGGCGATGGACGGGCAGCCGGTGGCGAGGACCTCGAAGACGAGGACGCCGTCGGCGCGGCCGAGCCCCGAACCGCCGTGCTCCTCGCGGACGTAGACACCGCCGAGGCCGAGTCCGGCGGCCGCGCGCAGCACATCGACGGGGAAGTGCTTGTCGCGGTCCCAGGCGACGGCGGAGGGGGCCAGGCGCTCCTGCGCGAAGTCGAGGGTCACCTCGGCGAGGGCGAGCTGGTCCTTGGTGAGGGTGGTCGTGGTCATGGTGCGCTCACCCCATCGTCGGGATGGTGAAGCTCGCGCCCTCCTTGACCCCGGAGGGCCAGCGCGAGGTGACGGTCTTGGTACGGGTGAAGAAGCGGATCGAGTCGGTGCCGTGCTGGCCCAGGTCGCCGAAGGCGGACCGCTTCCAGCCGCCGAAGGAGTGGTAGGCGACGGGCACCGGGATGGGCACGTTGACGCCGACCATGCCGGTGTTCACCCGGCGGGTGAAGTCGCGGGCGGTGTCGCCGTCGCGGGTGAAGAGGGCGACGCCGTTGCCGAAGGGGTGCTCGCTGGGCAGGCGCAGGGCCTCCTCGTAGTCGGCGGCGCGGACCACCGAGAGCACCGGGCCGAAGATCTCCTCGCGGTAGATCCGCATCGAGGGGGTGACCCGGTCGAAGAGGGAGGCGCCGGCGAAGAAGCCGTTCTCGTGGCCCGGGAGGACGAAGTCCCGGCCGTCGACGACGAGTTCGGCGCCCTCGGTGACGCCGATGTCGACATAGCGGCGGACCCGGTCCAGGGCGTCGCGGCCGACCAGCGGCCCGAAGTCGGCCTCGGGGTCGTCGGAGCGGCCGATGCGCAGGGTGCCGACGCGTTCCCGCAGGGCGGCCACCAGGGCGTCGGCGGTCTCCTCGCCCACCGGGACGGCGACGGAGACGGCCATGCAGCGTTCGCCGGCGGAGCCGTAGCCCGCGCCGACGAGGGCGTCCACGGCCTGGTCCAGGTCGGCGTCCGGCATGACGATCATGTGGTTCTTGGCGCCGCCGAAGCACTGGGCGCGCTTGCCGTGCCGGGCGGCGGTGGCGTAGACGTGCTGGGCGACGGGGGTGGAGCCGACGAAGCCGACGGCGTCCACGCGGGGGTCCTCCAGCAGGGTGTCCACGGCCTCCTTCGCGCCGTTGACGACGTTGAGCACACCGGGCGGAAGGCCCGCCTCCACGAAGAGTTCGGCGAGCCGCAGCGGCACGGAGGGGTCGCGTTCGGAGGGCTTGAGAACGAAGGCGTTCCCGCAGGCGAGCGCGGGGGCGGCCTTCCAGAGGGGGATCATCGCCGGGAAGTTGAACGGGGTGATGCCGGCGACCACGCCGAGGGGGCTGCGCAGGGAGTGCACGTCGATGCCGGTGCCGGCGTTGTCGGTGAACTCGCCCTTGAGGAGGTGCGGGATGCCCGCGGCGAACTCGACGACCTCCAGGCCGCGCTGGAGGTCGCCGTGCGCGTCGGGGACGGTCTTGCCGTGCTCGGCGGAGAGCAGACGGGCGAGTTCGTCCCGTTCGCCCTCGACGAGCTGGAGGAAGCGCATCAGGACGCGGGCCCGGCGCTGCGGGTTCCACGCGGCCCATTCGGGCTGTGCGGCCGCGGCGTCGGCGATCGCGGCGCGGGTCTCCTCCGCCCCGGCGAGCGGGACGTGCGCCTGGACGGCGCCGGTGTTGGGGTCATGGACGTCGGCGAAGAGCCCGGAGGTGCCGGGCGTGCGCTTTCCGCCGACGAAATGTGTCAGTTCACGGACCATGGAAGCCTGCTCTCGTCAGGTGAGATCCGGGGATGGCACGGCAGGCCGGCGCGGCGCACCGGTCGGGTGCGGGCGCGCGGAACCACCGTGGGACGCGGAGGCCGGAGGGCCGTCGAGGGGCTACGAAAGCGCGGGAACGCGGGTGTGCCTCGCCGGATCACCAGGATCACGGGTACGGACCGGTGCCATGCGTGTCTGCTCCATCCTCGTGGACAACACGGAACATCCCGCGGCCGGTATCCTGACTCCCGGATCAGCGCACGCCCTCCGGCCTTCCCGGCGGATCTCTCCGCCGGTGGCCTTCCTCGCTGGAGGACGCACTCCCCGGTCACAGTGGCGGGACCGCGCCGGATTCACACCGGCTTCCCTGCACCGCGGGCCTTTGGGCGCGACCATATAGTTGGACGTCCTACTAAGTCCACCCCACCGCGCCGCCCGCCGCCGCCCGCCGGGCACGGGCCGCCGCCCCCGGAGCGCCAACTTCCGTCCGCCACAAGCGGATCGGCCGGTACCGGTGGCCGCGCGACGAAGCCGCGCCCTACGATGCGTCTGCCCCGGGGGCGGGTCCCCCGGTGCGGACAACCGAATGGCTGGCACAAGCGGGGGAAGTCCGGTGGGAATCCGGCGCTGACCTGCAACCGTGTGCGGCGCGCGTGCGCCGCGAGTCGGAGCACCCGCTGTGCGAGCGGTACCGCTTCCCACTGTCACGGTCTGCAGCGCGAAGCCCCGAGCCCGGTCCGCCGGCCTCCGTACGCCCATGGGCGTGTGCGGGCGTCGTGCGTCCCGGGGGCGTCGCGGTTCGCGGACCCGCCACGCCCCAGGAGGGCCGTCCATGCACCGCACCACCGTCCACCGCGCCCTGGTCACCGCCACGGCGCTGGGCCTCGCCCTGACCACCGCGCCCGCCGCCGCCCAGGCCGTGCCGGCGTCCGCGTCCGCGCACATCGCCGCGCATCACACGTCACACGCGAACACCAACGCACCCGTCAAGGTGCGCCTGACCGTGCAGGGGCCCGACGGGCTGCTGTTCAAGGGCCGGGTCAGAACCAAGGGCCACGACGTCACCACCGCGACCGGCGGCACCCGCAAGTGCGACGGGACCAACGGCGGCGCGCACGCCACCAAGGTGCCCACACCGACCGCCGCCCTCGACGACGCCGCCCGGAGACACGGCTTCACCTGGGACGGGACCTGGTACGCGTCCTTCGACGACTTCTCGGTGGACACCGTGAAGGGGGTCTCCGGCGGCGGCTCCGCGTACTGGAACATCTCGGTCAACGGGACGCCGACGCCGGTCGGCGGCTGCCAGTTCCGGCTGAAGGCGGGTGACCGGGTGGCGTTCACCTGGACCTCGTTCTGACGCACCCGGCCCCGGAACCGGGACACCGGGCACCGGGTGCGCGGAAGGAGACACTTCGCACACCCGGTGCCCCGGGCACAGCCATGGCACCCCTGGCAAGCCGCAGAACGAAACCCCTCCGCGCGGCCACTGCGGCCATCGGACGGCAAGGTCCACCGGGCGCGATCACTCGGAGCAGTCACGACCCCGCCACCAGTATGGTTCTCGCGACGCATCGGGGGCCGATGGCGTGACGAGGAGGCTGGGGTGGAGCTGCCCGCGCTGGGAAGGGCGCCGGTGCCGACGCAGGGGGGCGATCTCCCCGCGACGGAACAGGAGGTGTCCCTCCTCCTGATCGAGGACGACGCGGGGGACGCGCTGCTGTTCGAGGAGGTACTGGCCGACGCGGAGCTGCCAGCCCGGCTGACCTGGTGCAAGAGCCTGGCCGAGGCCGAGGCCGTCACCGAGGAGCGGGGCACCGGCCTGTGCGTCCTCCTCGATCTGCATCTGCCGGACGCCCAGGGCCTCGCGGCCGTGCGGCGGACGCTGTCCTTCGCGCCGGAGGCGGCCGTGGTCGTGCTCACCGGCCTCGCCGACGGGCCCACCGGTCTCGCGGCCGTGGCCGAGGGCGCCGAGGACTACCTGTCCAAGACCCAGTTGACCTCGGAGGGGCTGAGCCGCGCGGTGCGCTACGCCCTCCAGCGCAAGCAGGTGCAGCGCGCCACCGCCGCCCTCCAGGCGGTCCGGCTGCGCGCCCAGGAGAACACCCGGCTGGAGCGCGGTCTGCTCCCCGTCCCGCTGCTGCGCGGGGACGACTTCTCGGTGGTGGCCCGGTACGAGCCCGGCCGCACCCACGGCGTCCTCGGCGGCGACTTCTACGACGTCGTCCAGACCGAGGACGGCTCGGTGCACTCCGTGGTCGGCGACGTCTCCGGGCACGGTCCGGTCGAGGCGGCCCTCGGCGTCTGCCTGCGGGTCGCCTGGCGCGCGGCCGTGATGAGCGGGCGCACCGGCCCCGACCAACTGCGGCTGCTTGAGGAGATACTCGCCGCCGAGCGGGGCGAGGACCAGCTCTTCGCCACCCTGGTCTCCTGCGTCTTTCCGCCGGACCGGTCCTGCGTACGGGTGGTGCGCGCCGGGCACCCCGGCATGATGCTGCGCGCCGGCGGCCGGGTCACCTGGTACGAGCCGCCGGGCGGGATGGCGCTCGGCTTCCTGCCGGGCCAGGCCCGCTGGAGCGAGCACACCCTGCCCATCACCCCGGACACCAGCCTGGTCGCCTTCACCGACGGCCTCTTCGAGGGCCGGACCGGGCCGGGCGGGCAGCGGCTCGGCGAGGACGGGCTCCTCGGCGCCGCGCAGCGCCACGCCCACCTGCCCCCGCAGGAGTTCGTGGACACCGTGGTGGACGAGGTCTCGGCCGCCGCCGCACCGTACGGAGGGCTGTCCGACGACATCGCCGTCCTGCACATGAATTGGGAGCACACCGCATGAGCAGCACCACGAGCGGCGCCGGGCCCGACGGGGGTGCCCGGCCCCGCCTGAGCGGGCGTTTCACCGTCCAGGGGTGGTTCCTCCTGGTCCTGGGGCTGATGGCGCTGGTGGTGGTCGTCTCGGCGGTCGTCGGCGGGGTGATGGTGAACCGCGCGGAGGAGCGGCAGGACGAGCTGGCGGACGTGATCCAGCCGGGCCGTTCCGTCTCGCTGCGGCTCCAGAAGTCCCTCCTGGACCAGGAGACCAGTGTGCGCGGCTACGCCCTCAGCGGGCGGGACGAGTTCCTGGAGCCCTACCGGCAGGGGCAGCGGGACCAGCGCGAACGCACCGCCCAGTTGCGGGAGCTGGTGTCCGTGTACCCGAAGCTGATGTCCGATCTGCGCGAGGTGGAGCGCGCCGCCGCGACCTGGCGGACCGAGCAGGCCGAGCCGCTGATCGCGAATGTGCGCGAGGAGGGCGGGGCGGGCGTCACCCCGGACCGGATCGAACGCAGCAAGCAGGGCTTCGACGACCTGCGGGCGGTCTTCGCCCTCCAGGAGACCCACTTCGACGAGGAGCGCACCCGGGCCCGCGCCGAGGCCGCCGACGCGCGGACCCAGCGCAACCTCGCCTTCGGTGTGCTGCTGGCCGCGATCGTGGCGGCCTGCGCCCTGCTGACGGTGATCGTGCACCGGATCGTCGGCCGGCCGCTGCGCCGGCTGGAGGCGGCCTCCCAGCGGGTCCGGGACGAGTCCTTCGAACAGGAGATCCGGATCGAGGGCCCGGCCGACCTGCGGGCGGTGGGCACGGCGGTCGAGGAGATGCGCCGGCGGCTGGTGGACGCCCTGCGGGAGGCGAAGGGCCGCGAACGGCTGCTGGAGGAGCAGACCGAGGAGCTGCGGCGGTCCAACGCGGAGCTGGAGCAGTTCGCGTACGTCGCCTCGCACGACCTCCAGGAGCCGCTGCGGAAGGTCGCGTCCTTCTGCCAGCTGCTGGAGAAGCGCTACGGCACCGAACTCGACGACCGGGGCCGCCAGTACATCGACTTCGCGGTGGACGGCGCCAAGCGGATGCAGGTCCTCATCAACGACCTGCTGACCTTCTCCCGGGTGGGGCGGCTGGACGAGGAGTACACCACCGTCGGGCTGGACGCCCCGCTGGAGCGGGCGCTGAACAGCCTCTCGGTGGCCGTGGAGGAGTCCGGCGCCGAGATCGTGCGCCCCGAGCGGCTGCCGACCCTCACCTGCGACCCGACCCTGATGACCATGGTCTGGCAGAACCTGGTCGGCAACGCGCTGAAGTTCCGTCACCCCGACCGGCCCTGCCGGGTGGAGATCGCCTGCGAACGGGCGGGCGACGACTGGGCGTTCACGGTCCGGGACAACGGCATCGGCATCCCGGCCGAGTTCGCCGAGAAGGTCTTCGTGGTCTTCCAGCGGCTGCACGGCCGCGACGAGTACGGGGGCACGGGCATCGGCCTGGCCCTGTGCCGCAAGATCGTGGAGCACCACCGCGGCAGCATCGCCGTGCACGAGCCCGGCGAGCGGGAGGGGACGGAGATCCGCTTCACCCTTCCCGCGGACGCGGCGGAGCCGGCGGACGCCTGGCACACGGCGGACGCCGAGGAGCCGGCCGCCGACGAGAACCCCGCGGCCACCGTACCGGCGCCCGCCGGCGAGCCCGCCCCGAACGCCCCGACCACCACCAGGACCACCAGGAGCACCGTATGAAGGCCCCCGTCGAACCGATCGAGGTCCTGCTCGTCGAGGACGACCCCGGCGACGAGCTGATGACCCGGGAGGCGTTCGAGGACAACAAGATCCAGAACACCCTGCACGTGGTCCGGGACGGGCAGGAGGCGCTGGACTTCCTGTTCCGGCGGGGCGCGTACACCGACGCGCCGCGCCCGGACCTGATCCTGCTCGACCTCAACCTGCCCCGCTACGACGGCCGTCAGGTGCTGGAGCGCATCAAGTCGGACGACGACCTGGCGCTGATCCCGGTGGTCGTGCTGACCACCTCCTCGGCGGAGGAGGACATCCTGCGCAGCTACAAGCTGCACGCCAACGCGTATGTCACCAAGCCGGTCGATCTGGACCAGTTCATCGCGGCGGTCCGGCAGATCGACGACTTCTTCGTGAGCGTGGTGCGCCTGCCCCGGCGGCGCTGACCGGGCCCCGGCGCGCGGCCGGGCCGGGCTGAACCGGGGCCGGGGGCTCAGGCGGGCCGCGCGGCCAGCCGGACGGTGATCCGCTTGCCCACCGGCTCCCGCCGCACGGCGAAGCCCTCGCACAGGGCCATCACGATCTCCAGTCCGTGCTGCCCGATCCGCCCGGGATCGGCGGGGTGCACGGTCGGCAGGGCGGTGCCGCTGTCCCACACGGCGACGGTGACACCGGAGTCGTCGAGTTCGACGTCGACCAGGCAGGGGCCGGGCGCGTACTTCACCGCGTTGGTGACCAGTTCGCTCACCACGAGCTGGACGTCGCCGACGAGACGGTCGGGCAGCGCTGCGCGCAGGGCCATGGCCATCACGGCGAGCGCCCCGGTCACCGCGTCCCGGGCCGAGGCCACGCAGTCCTGCTGACCGTCGAAGGCGGCGCTCGCGCGCTGTGCCGCCGAGTCCACCGCGAGGGCGATCTCCGTGCCCAGTGTCGTCTCCGTCATTGCTCACCCCGTGTCCCGACCGGGCTGCGTCCGATCATGTGCGATCGGCCTCCGTCTACCCCGGAATCCGCCACGCTCACCTCCCACGGGGGACCTTTTCCGCCACGCGCCGCCCGAGGCGTGCGGCACCTCGCCGCGCCGCCCCGGCCCACCCGCCGGAGGTCCACCCCCGCCCACCGCGCCGGAGGTCCACCCCCGCCCGCCGCGCCGGGGTCCGCGTCGGAGGTCCGCGTCACCCCTGCCAGGTCCAGTCGGCGACCTCGGGCAGGTCGGTGCCGTGCGCTCGCGGATCCAGGCGTGGTGGCGGGTGCGGATGTCGGCCATCGCCTGCCGGACCCCGGCGGCCCGTACCGCGAGGCCCGGGACCCGGTCCACGACGTCCATCACCAGGCGGTAGCGGTCCAGGTCGTTGCGGACCACCATGTCGAAGGGCGTGGTCGTGGTGCCGGACTCCTTGTACCCCCGCGCATGCAGATCGGGGTGCCCGGTGCGCCGGTAGGCGAGGCGGTGCACCAGCCAGGGGTAGCCGTGGTACGCGAAGATCACCGGCCGGTCCGGGGTGAACAGGGCGTCGTACTCGGCGGAGGTCATGCCGTGGGGGTGCTCCTCGGCGGGCATCAGCCGGGTCATGTCCACGACGTTGACCACCCGGACGGCGAGTTCCGGCAGCTGCTCGCGCAGCAGCCGGGCCGCCGCCAGGGTCTCCTGGGTGGGGACGTCCCCGGCGCAGGCGAGGACCACGTCCGGGTCGCGGCTGCCGTCCTCGGTGCCCGCCCACTCCCAGACACCGGCGCCCCGGGCGCAGTGGGCACGGGCCCGGTCGAGACTCAGCCAGTCGAAGCAGGGCTGCTTGCCGGCGACGACCACATTGACCCGGTCCCGGCTGCGCAGCACGCGCTCGGCCGTGCAGAGCAGGGTGTTGGCGTCCGGCGGGAGGTAGACCCTCACCACTTCGGGGCTCTTGTTGAGGACGTGGTCGACGAAGCCGGGGTCCTGGTGGGAGAAGCCGTTGTGGTCCTGCCGCCAGACGTGCGAGGTGAGCAGGTAGTTCAGGGACGGCAGGGGTGCGCGCCAGGGCAGGGCGCGGGAGGTCTTGAGCCACTTGATGTGCTGGTTGACCATCGAGTCGACGATGTGGACGAACGCCTCGTAGCAGGAGAACAGACCGTGGCGGCCGGTCAGCAGATAGCCCTCCAGCCAGCCCTGGCACAGGTGCTCGGAGAGGACCTCCATCACCCTGCCGTGCCGGTCCAGGTGCTCGTCCGTGCCGAGGATGCGTTCCTGCCACGCCTTGCCGCTGGCGCCGTAGACGGCGGTGAGCCGGTTGGACGCGGTCTCGTCCGGGCCGACCAGCCGGAAGTCCCGGCGCCCGGCAGTGTCGGCCATCACCCGGGCCAGCAGTTCGCCGAGGACGCCGGTCGGCTCGTGGGGGCCGCTGCCCGGCGCGTCGACCGGGACGGCGAACTCCTCCAGCGGGGCCAGGGGCAGTTCGCGCACCAGGAGGCCGCCGTTGGCGTGCGGGGTCGCGCCGAGGCGGCGGGGGCCCCCGGGGACGCAGGCCAGCACCTCGGGGCGGGGGCGGCCGTCGGCGTCGAAGAGGTCGTCGGGCCGGTAGGAGCGCAGCCAGGACTCCAGTTGGGCGAGGTGGGCGGGGTTGTCGCGGACCCCGGCGAGCGGGACCTGATGGGAACGCCAGGTGCCCTCGACGGGGAGGCCGTCCACCTCGGCGGGGCCGGTCCAGCCCTTGGGGGTGCGCAGCACGATCACGGGCCACCGGGGGCGTTCGGATGCCCCGGCGGCGGCCCGGGTGGACCGGGCGGTCCGCTGGATCTCCCGGATGCGCTCCAGCGCGGTGTCGAGCGCGGCAGCCAGGGCCCGGTGGACGTGTGCCGGGTCGTCGCCGGTGACGTGCAGGGGCTCGTGGCCGTAGCCGCGCAGCAGGGTGTCGAGCTCGTCCTCGGGGAGCCGGGCGAGGACGGTCGGGTTGGCGATCTTGTAGCCGTTGAGGTGGAGGATCGGGAGGACGGCGCCGTCGTGGCGGGGGTCGAGGAACTTGTTGGAGTGCCAGGAGGCGGCGAGCGGCCCGGTCTCCGCCTCTCCGTCGCCGATGACGCAGGCGACCAGCAGGTCCGGGTTGTCGAAGGCGGCGCCGTACGCGTGGGCGAGGGAGTAGCCGAGTTCGCCGCCCTCGTGGATCGAGCCGGGCACCTCGGGGGCGACATGGCTGGGGACGCCGCCGGGGAAGGAGAACTGCCGGAACAGACGGCGCATCCCGTCCTCGTCGCGGCTCACGTCCGGGTCGATCTCGCTGTAGCTGCCGTCCAGCCAGGCGCCCGCGAGGACGGCGGGGCCGCCGTGGCCCGGCCCCCAGACGCACAGGGTGTCGGTGCCGTCCCGCCGGATGATCCGGTTCAGATGGGTGTACACGAGGTTGAGGCCCGGTGAGGTGCCCCAGTGGCCGAGGAGCCGGGGCTTGATGTGCTCGGGCGTGAGCGGCCGCCGCAGCAGGGGGTTGTCCAGCAGGTAGATCTGGCCGACGGCGAGGTAGTTGGCCGCCCGCCAGTGGGCGTCCAGCACCGCGAGTTCGTCGTCGGTCAGAGGTGCTCCGGCGGGGCGGGAGGTCCGGGGGGTGTGGGGCGGGTCGGTGCTCGGGCTCAAGGGGTCCTCCGTCTGATGGGGTCCTCGGGTGGGTCCTCCGGTGGGGAGCCTCCGGCTCGGGTCCTCCGGCTGGGGGCGCGCCCCTCAGTCATGCCCCTCGGCGTTCCCCGCCGTCCCGTGCCGACACCCGATCGGGCGAGCCCTGTCCGTATCGCGCCTCCCCGCTCCGCCCGGCCGTGGTCAGGCCCGGCGTGCGCGGGTGGGAGCGCCCAGCCGCACGGGGACGCCGGGCGACCAGAGGACGCTGACCGGCTCGCCCAGCGGGGCGGTCAGTCCGGCCGCCGCGATCAGGTCCTCCTCGCAGTGCAGGAGTTCGGCGCGGTGCAGGGGCCAGCGGGGGTGGTCGTTGGGGAGGTGGGCCGGCCCGCCGGGGAGGGCGGTGTGCAGGGCCCACCGGGCGGTGAGGAAGTGCTCCAGCCCGCTGGGCTCGGCGACGGGCTCACCCTTGCGGACGACGAGCCGGCAGCGCGCACCGCGCGGCCCGGGCCAGCGGCGGACGCTGGTGTAGGTGACGACGGGCCCCTCCTCGCGGACCGACATCCGGGACCAGGTGTACGGCAGCCGGAACCCGGCGCGCCCGGCGAGGACGGGCACCAGCCGCGCGGCGTCGAGCGACCGGAAGACCACACCGCGCCGGCCCCGCCCGTCGACGGAGTACAGCCGCACATTGGTCTCGGGGAACGATCCGAAGTAGGGCACCCCGGGCAGGCGCAGCCACCCCACCTCGTGCATCCGGAAGGCGACCAGGCCGACGTAGGTGGCCCCGTCGTACACATCGGGCACGGTGCCGGGCGGCAGCAGGGGCGCCACGGCGTCCGGGTCGACGGCCCAGTGCACGAAGGCGAGGTCCAGCCACTGCTGGGTCAGCAGCGGCCGGGCGAGGACGGCGGGCGGATCGGGCGTCACGGGCTCGATCCGCGCACCGCCGGGCGCGCCGGGCGGGCGCGCCTGGGCCGGGACCTCGCCGAGCGGCGCGGGCCCGGGCTCGGCCTGCGCCGGGTCCGGTATCTGGGGTGTCGCGGGCACGGCGCCAGCTTCCCAGACGGCTCCACGGCCGCCGGGCCCGGGGGCCGAGGTCCGGGGCCGGGGTCCGGGGCCGGGCCCCGGGGCGCCCGCTAGGCGAAGCAGTCCAGGATCAGCGGCAGGTCCTCCAGCCACTCCTGGAGCCGGGCGCGTCGGCGGGCGGCGAGGAGGCAGTGGTGGGCGGTGCCGGCGTGGAGGCGGACGGTGACCCGGAGGTGTTTGGGGCCCTCGGCGGTGTACTCGACGCCGGCGATCTCCGCCCAGCCGAAGGAGCGGTCGCCGTCCGCCGTCGAACCGAGGACGACGCCGGCCGCGTCCACCAGCAGGGAGCTGTCCGGGCCGACCGCCACGAAGGCGAGGTCGGCGTCGGCGCCCGTGGACGGGTCGCCCACCGGGGCGGGTTCGGTCGGGGCACGGTGCGGCGGCGGCGGACCGGCGGGGGCCGGGGCGTAGGCGGGTGGTGGGGGCACCGCCACCGTGGGGGTGTACGCGACGGGGCGCGCCGGCGCGGTGTCCGGCGGGGCGAGGAGGTCCAGCAGCGCTCCCGGGGTGGGCCGCCCGGCCGGGTCCTTGGCGAGGCAGGACGCCACGACCGGCCGCAGGCCGTCCGGCACCGCGCTCAGGTCCGGGGGCTCGTGCACCGAGCGGTACATCAGGCCGATCGGCGTGCCCGCCCCGAACGCGCTGCCGCCCGCCGCCGCGACGAGCACGGCGCCCAGCGCGAACACATCGGCCGCGCCGCCGACTTCGAGCCCCTGCGCCTGCTCGGGCGCCAGGAAGCCGGGTGTTCCGAAGGCCGTGCCGGTGGCCGTCAGACGGGTGGACTCCAGCGCCCGCGCGATGCCGAAGTCCAGGACCCTGGGGCCGTCCGCCGCCATGATGATGTTCCCGGGCTTCAGATCGCGGTGGACCAGCCCGCAGCCGTGGATCGCCTCCAGCGCCTCCGCGAGCGCCGCGCCCAGCTGCCGCAGCCGCGCCTCGTCCATCGGCCCTTCGGCGTCGAGGAGCGCGGCGAGGGTGGGCCCGGGGACGTACGCCGTCGCCAGCCAGGGCGCGGCCGCCGACGGGTCCGCGTCCACGACCGGGGCCGTGTGGAAGCCGCCGACACTGCGCGCGGCCGCGACCTCGGCCCGGAACCGCTCCCGGAAGTGCGGATCGGACGCCAGCTCCGGGCGGGCCACCTTCACGGCCACGGCCCGCCCGCCGCGCGAGCGCGCCAGATAGACGGTGCCCATGCCCCCGGCCCCCAACTCCCGCTCCACGGCGTATCCGCCGATCCGCTCCGGCAGTCCCGGACCGCCCACCCCGTGCTCCATGCGCTGTGTGCCTCCCCCTGTGCTCCGGCGCCACAGTATGACCGAGTCCACGGGCCGCCCGAGCCGGATGCCCGTACCCCGGGGCCCGGATACGCGTGGCGGGGCCGCCCGGTAGTCGGCAGGCTGGCGTACGCACGTCCGCCCACCGCACCGCCATATGACCGGGAGGTCCCGATATGACCAGCAAGTTCACCGAGCTGGGGATCGACTGTGCCGATCCCGTCGCCCTCGCCCGGTTCTGGTGCGCGGTCCTCGGCTACGAGGTACTGGACGCGGACACGGAGGAAGGGCTCGTCACCATCGGCTCCCCCGAGGTACCGGCGGGCGGTCGGCGCGGCCCGGTGCCGCCGGTGCTGACCTTCGTGCGGGTACCGGAGGGCAAGACCGTCAAGAACCGGCTCCATCTGGACGTCAACCCGGTCGACCGGGAGCGGGACGAGGAGGTGCGCCGGCTGCTCGGCCTGGGCGCCCGGCACGCCGACGTCGGTCAGGGCGAGAGGAGTTGGGTCGTCCTCGCCGATCCCGAGGGCAACGAGTTCTGCGTCCTGGCGACCCGCCGCCCCTGAGCGTCCTTCGCGCCACGGTGCGAGCCCGTCAGTCCTCGGTCCCGCCGTCGTGAGCGCCCTCGTTCGCCCGCCGCCGTTCCCGGTTGCCCAGCACGACCTTCGCCGGGAACAACGCCAGCCAGATCCACATCGCAGCCTGCGGGAAGAAGAAGGCGATGGGCACCGAGGCGCCGAAGACGAGGACGGTCGCGCCCAGGTCCGCGGCCGTGTCCCGCCATTCGCCGATCTCGCGGACGCCGTGCCGGCCCCGCAGGGTGGCGAACATGGCCAGTTGGAGGAGGTCGATCAGGCAGATGGTGGCCGCGTAGGAGGCGACGGCGAGGGGTTCGCGGGCGCCGTACTCGGCCAGCAGGGAGGTGGGGAACGGCACGATGGCGATGACGCCGAGGACGGCGAGGGCGAAGTGCTGCGGGATGCCGCCGACCCTGGCGGACATCACCAGGATCTGGCGCTGGTCGCGCCAGAAGATGGCGAGGATGAGGAAGCTGAGCGCGTAGGCGGCGAGATCGGGCAGGGACTCGCGCAGCGCCTCGTGGAAGCGTTCGGAGTCCAGTCCGGGCGGCACGCGGACGTCCAGGGCGAGAAGCGTCATGGCGATCGCGAAAATGCCGTCGGAGAGGGCGATCAGCCGGTCGGGGCTCGCCGCTGAGGGGTTTCCGGTGCTCACCCGGACCACCCTGGGCGGCCGGTGGCGCGAGGGCCCCGGATTGCTCCGACAGCGGGCATGCCGCCGGGGTGCAGGTGCGGGCGGGACGCGTCAGCGCCGGTCCTGCACCACTCCCCGGGTGGAGTACGGCACCGGGTCGCCGAGGGTGAAGTCCCCCGGCGGGATGCCCGGATGGTGGCCGGGCGGACGGCCCGGCGCCGCGCCCGCGGGACGTCCGGGGCGGTGGTGGCCCTCGGTGCCGGGCGGGGGCGCGGGCCGTGGTCCGAGCGAGAGCCGGGAGACGATCCGGTAGCGGTCGCCGCGGTAGAGGGAGTGGACGTACTCCACGGGGCGGCCCGCCGTGTCGGAGGTGAGGCGTTCGAAGAGCAGGGCGGGCGACAGCTCCGGCACGTCGAGCAGTTCGGCCTCGGCGCGGGTCGTCACGGTGGGTTCGATGGACTGGACGGCCTCGCTGACCTCGACGCCGTGGTGTTCACGCAGGTGCTGGTAGAGGTCGCCGGTCTCCAGTTCGGCCCGGGTCAGTCCGAGGTCGGCGCGGATGTGCAGGTACTCGATGGCGACGGGCGCGCCGTCGACGAGACGCAGCCGGGCGACGTAGCGGATCTTTGCCGACGGTGAGATCCGCAGCCGGCGCCCGACCCGCGCGCCGGCGGGCAGGGTGCTGAACTCCAGCAGGCGGCTCGTCCAGACGCCCGCGGTCTGCGGGAGGACGAAGCCCTGGGGGTCGGAGACGAGTTCCTGGGTGATCTTCTCGGCGGCGACGAACATGCCCCGGCCGTGCTCGCGCACCAGCAGCCCGGCGACCACGAGTTCGTCCACGGCGGCCCGCAGGGTCGGCCGGGACACCCCGAGCCGGGCGCAGAGGACGCGCTCGGAGGGGATGGCGTCCCCGGGGCCGCGTTCCTCGATGAGTTCGAGGACGGCGTCGCGGACGCGTTCGCGTTTGAGCACCGCGCCGGAGGCGGCGGCGTCGATCTCCATGCGGGCTCCCTGCGGGCCTTCGTCCACTGGTCAGGTCGATGGTAGCCCCGAGGTCTCCGCAAGATCCACCCGTACGGGCGTCATGAGTGCCCAACTTGCCTTGTCGCGCACGGGGTTGACGGCCTCATTGGTCTATGCCACCTTCAGCGGCATCGACTGGTAAGCCCACTGGTAAGCCGAACTGGTCAGCTCCTCACCGGTCGCCCCCTCACCGGATCCCCCTCCGAAAGGAACGAGATGAGCGCTCCGCCCCCCGGCACCCGTCTCCCCGGCACGCGTCCCCACGGCACCCGTCTCCCCGCCACCCCGCGAACCGGCCGCCGCCGCACCCGTGCCGCGCTCGCCGTCGCCGCCCTGCTCGGCGGCACCGTCCTCGCCACCCTCCCCATCTCCTCGGCCGCCGCGGCCGCCGACGGCCTGGCCGTCCAGTACCGCACCGGCGCGGGCGGGGCCACCGCCGACCAGAGCGAGCCGTGGCTCAAGGTCCGCAACACCGGCTCCTCGCCCGTGCAGCTCAGCCAGGTGAAGATCCGCTACTACTTCAAGGCCGACTCCCCCGCCGCCGCCTACCGCTTCGCCTGTTCCTGGGCGGTGAAGGGCTGTTCCGTGGTCACCGGTACCTTCGGGACCCTGGCCAACCCGACCCCGACCGCCGACCGCTACCTGGAGATCGGCTTCACCCCGGCCGCCGGCGCCCTGGCGCCCGGCGCCGACACCGGGGACATGCAGCTGCGCTTCCACCGCGCCGACTGGCAGACACTGCGCCAGAGCGACGACTACTCCTTCGGCGCCGCGCAGACCTCCTACGGGGACTGGAACAAGGTCACCGCGCAGCTCGCGGGGACGACGGTCTGGGGCACGGCCCCCGAGGGCAACGACCCCACCGGCCCGACCGATCCCCCGGACCCGACCGACCCGCCGGGCGGCGGCCAGGCGCTGTTCGACGACTTCGCCTACACCTCGCACACGGACCCGGCCCTGTCCGCCCACGGCTGGAACGTCCGCGCCAACGCGGGCGGTCCGGGGGTGCCCGGCGCCATCTGGGCCCCGGAGAACGTCACCTTCGCGAACGAGGGCGGCAACAGCATCATGAACCTGGCCACCTCCTCGGCCGGCACACCGCAGTCGACGCGGCAGACCGAGATCCTCACCAAGGACATGAAGTTCAAGAACGGCACCTACGCGGCCCGGGTCCGCTTCTCCGACGCCCCGAACAGCGGCCCGGACGGGGACAGGATCGTGCAGACCTTCTTCACCATCAACGACCTCAAGGCGCCGATGGCGGACGACTACGCCGAGTACGACTTCGAGTACCTGCCCAACGGCGGCTGGGGCGAGCCCGCGAACATCCTCTACACGACCTCCTGGGAGACCTACAACCCCGACCCGTGGCAGGCGGTCAACCAGCACTCCGAGGTCCGGGCGAGCTACGCGGGCTGGCACGACCTGGTCGTCACCATCGACGACAGCGCCATCACGTACTACGTGGACGGGCAGCACTTCGGCACCCATGACGCCCGGTACCTGCCCGAGCGGCCCATGTCGATCAACTTCAACCAGTGGCTGATCGACCTCCAGGGCCAGACGTCCACCACCCCGCGCACCTACGACCAGAAGGTGGACTACGTCCTGCATGTGAAGGACCGGGTGCTGACCCCGGCTCAGGTCGCGGCCAGGGTCGCCGCGTACCGCGCCGCCGGCACCTCGTTCACGGACGAGGTCCCGGCCTCCTGAGCTGCGTCCCGACCGGTCACTGGGCCCCGCCGCCGGGGGGCGCCGGGGGGGGGGGGCTCGGGGCGGCCCCCCCGCCTCCGC
>NZ_JBEXXN010000041.1:0-58944 GCF_040630445.1 Streptomyces sp. NPDC005805 | reverse complement strand
GAGCCGCACGGCCCCATCGAGACCGAAGCAGCCCGACGCCTCACCGAAGACCTCAACCACGAGTGATCAACGGCTTACCCAACACTTTCTCAGGCGTCGATGCCGGTGACCGCGGCCGGTCCGAGCGGCGCCTCGTCGTCCGTGAAGCCGGCCGCCCGCAGCGCGTTCTCCGCCGTCTGCCGCGCCTCCAGTTCGGCGGTGCCCGTGTCCTGGGCCTCGACCTCCAGGCGGACGGTGAAGGTGCCGTTGTCGTTCACCGTGAGAATGCGGAGGTCCTCCTCGCGGCCGAGCGAGGTCTGCCGCGGGTCGGCGGGCCGCAGCTCCCTGCGGACCGCCGCCTTCTCCTCCTCCCCGGGCGTGCGCAGGAAGGTTCCCGGAAGGGTGATGACAAAGGTCGTCATGAGAGTCCTGCCTTTCAGGGGCCCGTTTCAGGGGCCCGTCGCGGGCTGTCCCCCGTCTGCCCCGTGGTCCGTGTGCCATGCGCGCCGTCACCCGGCCGGCCAGCGGGGTTCACACCGGCCGCCCCGGTCAAACCGTTCGCTTCGGGGGTTCCGGGTGCTCGCCCGGTCCGCCGTGCTCCCGGTCCGCCAGGGGCGTGGGGGAGAGGTGCGTGCTCTCCTCGCCCGGTTCCAGCAGGGTATCGGCGGGGCCCACGATCAGCGGGTCGGGCTCGCCCACCACCTTCTCGTCCTTGCTCGCGTAGTCCAGCCGCCACAGCAGACTGCGCATCGCCTCCAGCCGCCCGCGCTTCTTGTCGTTGTTCTTCACCACCGTCCACGGCGCGTACGCGGTGTCGGTGGCCCGGAACATGTCGACCTTCGCGGTCGTGTAGTCGTCCCACAGGTCCAGCGAGGCGAGGTCGGTGGGGGAGAGCTTCCACTGCCGGACCGGGTCCACCTGCCGGATCGCGAAACGGGTCCGCTGCTCGGCGCGGGACACCGAGAACCAGTACTTCACCAGCACGATGCCGTCGTCCGTCAGCAACTGCTCGAACAGCGGGGCCTGCCGCAGAAAGGTCCGGTACTCCTCCTCGCTGCAGAAGCCCATCACCCGCTCGACGCCCGCCCGGTTGTACCAGGACCGGTCGAAGAAGACGATCTCACCGGCCGAGGGCAGATGCCCGACGTACCGCTGGAAGTACCACTGGCCGGCCTCCCGGTCCGTCGGCTTCTCCAGGGCGACCACCCGCGCGCCACGCGGGTTGAGCCGCTCGGTGAAGCGCTGGATCGTTCCGCCCTTGCCCGCCGCGTCCCGCCCCTCGCACACCACGACCAGCCGCTGCCCCGTCTCCTTCACCCACTTCTGGAGCTTCAGCAGCTCGATCTGGAGCAGCCGCTTGGTGCGCTCGTACTCCCCGCGCCGCATCTTGCGCTCGTACGGGTAGTTCTCGCGCCAGGAGCGGATCGCGTTCCCCTCCTCGTCGAGGAGCACGGGGTGCCCCGGCCGGCGGCTGTCCACGGTGAGCCCGTCGAGGAGCTCGTTCTCTCGGTCCGTCACCCTGGCATTCCTATCCGCGGGCGGCCCTTCCACGCCAGGACGGGGCGGGCGGGTCACCCCGTCGGACGCGAGGCTCCGGAGCCCGCCCCGGAGGCCCCGCCTCCGGGTTGGCCGGAAACCATGCGTTCACAAGCCGTGCGGCGGGCAGTTCTGACGTGTTCGCCCGCAGGTGCCCCCGGCCGCGCTCTCCTTGGGGGCGCCCTCGCCGACCCCCACCGCGGAGGACTCCCCTTCATGACCCACCCCGACCGCCGCCGCTTCCTGCAACTCGCCACGGGCGCCGCCGCCTTCTCGGCGCTGTCCGGCAGCATCGCCCGGGCCGCCGCCATCCCGGCCCGGGGCGGCACCGGCACGATCGAGGACGTGGAGCACATCGTCGTCCTGATGCAGGAGAATCGTTCATTCGACCACTACTTCGGCGCTCTGAAGGGCGTCCGCGGCTTTGGCGACCCCCGTCCCGTCACCCTGCCGAGCGGCCGCGACGTGTGGCACCAGTCCGACGGGCAGAAGGTGACCCTGCCCTTCCGGCCCCCCGGCGACGACCTCGGCATGGAGTTCCTCCAGGGCCTCAACCACGACTGGGCGGGCGGCCAGAAGGCGTTCAACAAGGGCCGCTACGACCAATGGATTCCGGCCAAGACGGCCACCACCATGGCGTATCTGACCCGGGACGACATCCCCTTCCACTACGCCCTCGCCGACGCCTTCACCGTGTGCGACGCCTACCACTGCTCGTTCATCGGCTCCACCGACCCCAACCGCTACTACCTGTGGTCCGGCCACACCGGCAACGACGGCACCGGCGGCGGCCCCGTCCTCGACAACGCCGAGGCGGGCTACGGCTGGACCACCTACCCCGAGCGCCTGGAGGCCGCCGGGATCTCGTGGAAGGTGTACCAGGACATCGGCGACGGTCTCGACGCCGCCGGGCACTGGGGCTGGATCGACGACGCCCACCGGGGCAACTACGGGGACAACTCCCTGCTCTACTTCCACAGCTACCGCGGCGCCCGCCCCGGCGACCCGCTGTACGAGAAGGCCCGCACCGGCACCGACGCCCGCAGGGGCGAGGGCTACACGGACCGGCTGCGCGCCGACGTGCAAGCGGGCAGGCTGCCGCAGGTCTCCTGGATCGCTGCCCCCGAGGCGTACTCCGAGCACTCCAACTGGCCTTCCAACTACGGCGCCTGGTACATCGCCCAGGTCCTCGACGCCCTCACCTCCGACCCCGACGTCTGGGCCCGCACCGCGCTGTTCATCACCTACGACGAGAACGACGGCTTCTTCGACCACGTCGTACCGCCCTACGCCCCCGCCGGCGCCGCCGAGGGACTGTCCACCACCCCCACCGCCCTCGACCGGTTCCCCGGCTCCGCCCGTTTCACCGCCGGCCCCTACGGACTCGGCCCCCGCGTCCCGATGCTGGTCGTCTCGCCCTGAAGCACCGGCGGCTACTCCTGCTCCGAGACCTTCGACCACACCTCCGTCATCCGCTTCCTGGAACGGCGCTTCGGCGTCCGCGAACCCCAGATATCGCCCTGGCGGCGCGCCGTCTGCGGCGATCTGACCGCCGCCTTCGACTTCACCCGGTCCCAGCGCCCGCCCGGCACCCTGCCCCCGACCGACGGCTACCTCCCGCCGGACCACGACCGCCACCCCGACTTCCGGCCCACCCCGCCCGCCACCCCCGCGATGCCCCGCCAGGAACCCGGCCGCCGCCCCACCCGGCCGCTCGCCTACGCCCCCTGGACGGACGGCCTCGCCGACCCGGCGGCCGGAACCTACCGGCTGACCTTCGGCGGCGGCCCCGACGCGGGCGCCCACTTCTACGTCACCTCCGCCAACCGCGCCGACGCCCCCTGGACGTACACCGCCGAAGCCGGACGCTCGATCGCCGACACCTGGAACACCCGCTACTCCGGCGGCACCACCGACCTCACCGTGCACGGGCCGAACGGCTTCCTGCGCCGCTTCCGCAACCCGGGCACCACCGCCGGACCCGAGGTCGCCGCCCGGCACGACGCGGCCGCCGGCGCGCTGGACCTCGCCTTCACCAACTCCGGCACCGCCACCGCCCGCCTGACGGTGACCGACGCCTACGGCGGCCCGCCCCGCCACCACACCGTGGCGCCCGGTGCCACCGTGCGCCACTCCGTCCCGCTGGCCGGCTCGGACCACTGGTACGACCTGACGGTCACCTCCGACACCTCGGCCGACTTCGTCCGCCGCCTCGCGGGCCATGTGGAGACCGGGCGGCCCTCGCTCTCCGACCCGGCGATCCGCACGGACCCCGCCCGCTGACGCACACCCACCCGCCGGGCACCCGTCCGGCGGGTGCCCGGCGCGCCGCCGCTCCCGGACGTCCCCGGGGGTCCCGTGGTGTCCTCAGAACGGCGGCGCGCCCGAGCCCGTGATCAGCAGCACCCCGGTCCCGAAGTAGCGGCGGCTCACGTCGAACCCCGCCTCGCGCCCGTCCGCCAGGCGCAGCACCCCGTGCTGCGCCTCCATCACCGCCCGGGCGGCCTCCTCGCCGTCCGCCACGTCGACCGTGCCGTTCCAGTCCGTCAGGCCCTCGGCCGTCTCCACCA
Source organism: Streptomyces sp. NPDC005805 (assembly GCF_040630445.1). NCBI lineage: Bacteria > Bacillati > Actinomycetota > Actinomycetes > Kitasatosporales > Streptomycetaceae > Streptomyces > Streptomyces sp. NPDC005805. The sequence continues at coordinate 54,859 of NZ_JBEXXN010000041.1, read as the reverse complement.
CCGCCCGGGCCGCCGCCTCGGCGGGGCTCTCCGTGCCCGGCCCGGGCGGCTGGTCGGCCCAGGAGTGCAGCTCGGCCGTCGCCCGGTACTCCCGGTCACCGGCGACCACGGTCACCTCTCCCCGGTAATCACCCATGCCTCCAGTGTGCGCCCGGCCCCGCCCGCCGCGCGGCAGACGCCCCGCCCCCGGCCTCAGCCCGGCCCCGGGGACCCGCCCCGCTTCCCGCCTCAGCCCGGCCCCGGAGACCCGCCCCGCCGCCGCACCGCGAGCAGCGCCAGATCGTCGATCCGGCCCGGCGCGTCCCGGCCCGTCAGGAAGTCCACCAGCGCCGCCAGGTCCCCGGCGCGCTCCTCCCCGCCCTCGCCGAGCCACACCCGCACATCGTCCGTCATGGCGCTCACGCACACATCGATATCGGTGTCCCGGCGCTCCACCAGCCCGTCCGTGAACAGCACCAGCGTGTCCCGCGGCCCGAGGACCGCCGGGGTCGTGGGGTAGCGGGCCGCCGGGTCCACCCCGAGCGGCGGACCGCCCGCCAGCAGCAGCTCCCCGGTCGAGTCCGGCCCCACCCGCACCGGGTGCGGATGCCCCGCCCGCGCGCCCGTCAGCGCCCCGTCGGCGGGGGAGAGGACCAGATAGGCGCAGGTCGCGAACCGGTCGGTGTCCAGGTCGCAGAAGACCCGGTTGACCTGGCCCAGCACCGCCCCCGGCGACAGGCCGGGCTCCGCGCACGCCCGCAGCGCCACCCGCAGCTGCCCCATGACGGCGGAGGCGTGCGCGTCGTGCCCCTGCACATCGCCGATCACCAGCGCGGCCGTGCCGTCGCCGAGGAGCAGGATGTCGTACCAGTCCCCGCCGATGTGCATGCCCTGCGTCCCCGGCAGATAGCAGGAGTGCGCGCTCAGCTCGTCCAGCGCGGGCAGATGGCTGGGCAGCATCGCCTTCTGGAGATCGGTCGCCCGCTGGTGCTGGGTGTCGAACAGCCGCGCCCGCTCCAGGCTCTGGGTGAGGATCACCGCCACGGCCGTGTAGAAGGTGCGCTCCTCCTCGTCGAAGCGCCGCGGCCGGGCGAAGGAGATCAGACAGGCCCCGCGCGTGCGGTCCAGCGACCCCAGCGACAGCACCACCCACGACCGGGCCGGCAGCGGGCCGTCCGCCTCCGGCCGGGGCACCCCGTCCCGCCAGGGCCCCGTCAGGTCCTCCACGAACAGCGGCGTCTCCCGCTCGGCGGCGAACGCCATCACCTCGTACGCCGGGGCCCGCAGGAACTCCAGCGCCGGCGAGATGCAGCTCTCGCCCACGATCTCCAGATGCTCGCCCTCGACCACGCCCAGCAGCAGGTTCTCCGCGCCCAGCGCGGGACGCGCCAGGTCCGTCATCACCCGGGTCACGTCGGAGACCGACACCGCCTGGGAGAGCGCGCGGGTCAGCGTGTACAGGAAGGCGTCCCGCGACCCGTCCCGTGAGCCGTCCCCCGAGGCCGCCGTCGGACGGGGGACCGGCGCCGCCCCCTGCCCGCCGCTCTCCCACACCAGCCCCAGCGCCCGGGCCGGCCGCCCGAGGTCGTCCAGCACGATACGGCCGCACTCGGTCAGCCGGTGCACACTGCCGTCCGGGTGGACCACCCGGTAGTCCAGGCGGTACCGGCCCGGATCGGCGTCCGAGCCGGGCAGCCGCGGGGCCACCGCCGCCTCCGTCACCTCGGCGATCGCGGCCTGGAGCACCGGCACGTCCTCCGGGTGCAGCAGCTCGAAGAAGGTGTCCCCGCGCCCGTCGAACCGGGCCGGGTCCACCCCGTAGACCGCGCACGTCCGGTCGTCCCAGTAGACGTCGTTCGCCGAGAAGTCCCAGGCGAACACCCCCGCCTGCGCCGCGTCGACCGCCTCAGCCAGCGGACCGGCCGCACGGTGCGCGCGCAGGACCAGGGCGCAGCAGTCGGCCACCGCCACCAGCCCCTCGGCGAACCGCCCCGCCCCGCCCGGCACCGGGTCCCCGGCGCCCAGCGGCGCGGCCAGCACCCCGGTCACCTCGCCGCCCGCGCTCAGCGGCAGCAGGACCGAGGTGCCGCCGTCCGAGGCCGCGATCCCGAACCGTCCCGTGGACAGCACCCGCAGCACGTCCGCGCCGACCAGCTCCCCGCCGGCCCGTATCCCGGCGTGCCGGCCGTCTTCCCGGCCGTCCGCCCCGAAGACCTCCACCCCCGCGCCGCGCCGCACATACAGCCTCTTCGGTCCCGGGGGAAGCGGCGCCGGTCCGGCCAGCTCGCGCAGCAGGGCCCCCGGTCCGTCACAGCGCAGCAGGCGCCCCAGCAACGCCATGAGCTCCGTCGGATCGGCCATGGCCGCGCACCTCTCCCACCTGGGCTGATCGGGTGTACGGGGTGGCCGTACGCCCGGCCGCGGGCACACCGCACGGACGTCCCCGTGCCGCCGAATCAACATAGCGACAACTCATCGGGGCTGCCCGTCCACGCCCCGGCTGGCGCCCGTCGCCCGGACGGCCGAGGCTTGGGGGACCGGATCACGGCGGTCGCCGCGTCGGGCGGCGCCGGGAAGGACGGTGGAACGGTGCACGACGAGCCCCCGGTGCACCCCGAGCACGTGCCCCTCCTGCACCAGGGCGCGGACGACCGCCTGGGCAACGCCCTCATCGAGGCCCTGTTCGCCCAGGCGGACGTGGCGGCCTATCTGCTCGACCGCACCCACCGCGTCGCCCGCATCGGCCCCCTCAGCGCCGTCCCCGCCGACCGCCCCGTCATCGGCCGCACCCTGGGCGAGCTCTACCGCCTGGACAGCCCCGACGACGCGGACGCCCTCGCCGACGAGGTCTTCCGCAGCCGCGCCTCCGTGCGCGTCCGGACCCGGGGCCGACTCGCCGGCGACGAGGGCCCCCGGCGCTCCTTCGAGCTCGCCGCCCACCCCATCGGCGACCCCGGGGACGCCTCGGAAGGCGTCCTGGTGCTCGCCGCCGACGTCACCGAGCGGGAACGCGCCGCCGCCCGGGCCCGCGCCCTCGACGCCGTCCGCGGACGCGTCGGCCAGTGCCTCGACCTCGCCACGACCTGCGACGACCTCACCCGGGCCGTCGTCCCCGACTTCGCCGACATCGCGGTCGTCGAGATCGTCGACGACGTCCTGCGCGGCGCGGAGGCCCCCCTCGGCCCCCTCGGGTACGGCACGCTGCTGCGCCGCACCGCCTTCCTCGGCCCGCACGGCGGCACCGGCCCCGCGCACCCCGTCGGCGACGTGCGCAGCCTGCCCGCCCCCACCCCCTACACCCAGGCCCTCTCCGACCTGCGCCCCCGCGTGGTGCAGATCCACCACGACACCCCCTGGCTCGCCGCCGACCCGGACCGCGCCCGCGCCATCCACGGCTACGGCGCCCACTCGCTCCTCGTCGTGCCCCTCACCCTGCGCGGCACGGCACTCGGCCTGGTCAGCTTCTACCGCTGCAAGGAGTCCGACCCGTACGAGCCCGACGACATGCCGTTCGCGGTCACGCTCGCCGCCCACACCGCCCTCAGCGTCGACAACGCCCGCCGCTACGAACGCGAGCACAGCATCGCCTCCACCGTCCAGCGCCGGCTGCTGCCGCCCGCCGCCGAGTCCCGCTCCCTCGTCGCCGTCGAGACCGCGCACGCCTACCTCCCCGGACGCAACAGCGGCTGCTGGTTCGACACCGTCCCCCTCTCCGGCGCCCGCACCGCGCTCAGCGTCGGCCGGGTCGACGGCAACGGCATCCAGACGGCCGCGGCGATGGGGCAGCTGCGCACCGCCGCCCGCACCCTCGCCTCCCTCGACCTGGAACCCGACGAACTCCTCGCCCGCCTCGCCGACACCGCCGTCACCATGGCCCGCGAACGCGCCGCCCAGCCCCAGGGCGACGACCCGGGCCCGCCGCTCAGCGCCAGCTGCCTCTACGGCGTCTACGACCCCTTCACCCGCACCTGCACTCTGGCGCGCGCGGGCGGCCTGGTCCCCCTGGTGGTGGGCCCGGACGGCACGTCCCACCCCGTCACCGCGCCCGAGGGCCCCACCCTGGCCGACCACGGCGAGGACTGGGCCCCCTACGGGACGGCCACCGTCGACCTGGAACCCGGTTCCCTCCTCGCTCTGTGCACCGCCGACCCCTGGTACGACGGGCTGGGGGACAGCCGCCCCCTGCGCGAGGTCCTCAACCCGCCCGACCGGCCCCTGCGCGAACTGTGCGACGCCGTCGTCTACGAGTCGCCGCCCGCGCTCGACGGGGCCGTGATCCTGCTCGCCCGCACCGGCGCGATCGGCGCCGACCACCAGGCCACCTGGCCGCTCGACCACACCGGCCACGCACCCGCCGCCGCCCGCGCCCTGGTCCGCCGCCAGGCGGGGGAGTGGGGCCTCACCGAGGACGCCACCGACTCGGCCGAACTCGTCGTCAGCGAACTGGTCACCAACGCCGTCCGCTACGGCACGGCCCCGCTCACCCTGCGCCTGCTGCGGTCCGGGTCCGCCCTGACCTGCGAGGTCCACGACGGCAGCCAGGTCGCCCCGCACCTGCGCCACGCCCGGACCGTCGACGAGGGCGGCCGCGGCCTCTTCATCGTCTCGCAGCTCGCCACCCGCTGGGGCACCCGCTACTCGCCCGACGGCAAGACGATCTGGGCCGAGGTCGTCCTGTAACCCCTGTGGCCCCGGGCCCTTGTGGCCCCAGGGGGCGGCGCGGCCGTGCCCGCGGCCGGGAGCGAGCGCCGGCTCGGGCGGCTCGTGCGGGGACCGGTCGTACGGGTGGAGCGCATCCATGACCCCCTGGGGAAGGTGTGCACGACGGTGTCCGCAGCGCGGCATGCAAGCGCTTGCTGCCCGAGCGCAAGAGGTCCGGCGCCCGCAACTCCAGCGCCCCGCCGGACGGTACGCCAAGCCGCCCTCTAGGCTGCGGGCATGACGGACCATCAAGAAGACGCGGAGGTGGCCGTCCGCGCGGCCGCCGAGGCGGAACTGCGGCTGCTCGACCCCGCCGTCCGCGCCTCTCCGCAGCTCGTCACCGACCTCCTCGATCCGGACTTCGCCGAGGTGGGCGCCTCCGGACGGGTCTGGGACGCTGTCACCGTCCTCGCCGCCACCGGCGCGGGAGACGTCACCGACGAGGAACCGGTCCTGGTCACGGAGCTGACCGGACAGCAACTCGCCCCCGGACTGGTCCATCTGACGTACCGCAGCGAGCACGGGGGCCGCCGTGTCCTGCGCAGTTCGCTGTGGCGGCGCACGGACGCGGGCTGGCGGCTCTACTTCCACCAGGGCACACCGGCCGCCGGCTGACCAGCCGTCCTGACCGGCCCCGGCGGCGGCCGGTCAGGACCGCTCGCGCGCGCTCCCCGCGCCGCCACCCGCCGCCACACCGTCCCGGCCGGCGCCGTCATCGCCGCCCGTCCGCCGTCCGGCGCCCCGGCAGGTCATGATGTCCGCCAGCGCGATCACCAGGGCGGCCACCACGAAGGCGACGGACACGATGAGCCCCGCGTCGTACGCCGACCGCCATGCGCCGCCGTCCAGGCGGCTGAAGAACACCGCCCCCACCGCCGCGATCCCGATGGCCGACCCCACCCGCTGCGCGGTCTGCAGCGTGCCGCCCGCGCTCCCCGCGTACGCCACCGGGACCTCGGCGAGCGTCAGGGTCTGGTTCGGCGAGATCACCAGCCCGCTGCCCAGACCGGCGAGGAGCAGCGGCCCCGCGATCGCCCAGCCCACCCCCCGGCCCGGCACCAGGTGCACGGCCAGCGCCGTGCCCGCGAGCCCCACGGCCACCAGGGCCAGCCCCACCGCGATCAGCGATCGGCCGAACCGGTTCACCAGCCGGCCGCCCACCGTCGACGACAGCCCCGACGCGACGGCGAACGGCGTCAGCGCCACCCCCGCCAGCAGCGCGCTGTACTCCAGGCCGCTCTGCAGATACAGCGTGCTGACGAAGAAGATCGAGGTGAAGCCGGCGAAGTAGAACAGGATCAGCAGGCAGCCCAGCCAGTAGCCGCGCACCCGGAACAGCGACAGGTCCACCACCGGCTCCTCGCCCCGCCGGGCCCACCGCCGCTCCCAGAGCACGAACAGGGCCAGCAGGACGGCCGCGAGGACCAGCAGCAGCCACCGCCCCGGGCCGGGCCACTGCTGGGCCTCCACGAACGGCAGGAGCAGCGCCAGCACCCCGGCGCCGAGCAGCACCACCCCGACCGGGTCCAGCCGCCGCAGGGTGAGCGGTTGCGCCGACGGGGTGTCCGGCAGCAGCCGGGCCGCGAGCACCAGGCACACGGCCCCGATCGGCAGGTTCACGTAGAACACCCAGCGCCAGCCGTGCTCCGCGCCCGCGAGATGGATCAGCAGGCCGCCCAGCAGCGGTCCGACGGCCGTCGAGATGCCGACCACCGTGCCGAACATGCCGAAGGCGCGCCCGCGTTCCGGGCCGGAGAACAACTGCTGGATCAGCGCCGAGATCTGGGGCGTCACCAGCCCGCCGGCGAACCCCTGGAGGACGCGCGCGACCACGAGCCAGGTCCCCGACTGCGCCGCCCCGCAGGCCGCCGAGGCCAGCGTGAACAGCGCCAGCCCCACCATGAACACGGCCCGCCGCCCCCGCGCGTCGCCCAGCCGGCCCGCCGGGACCAGGATCAGGCCGAACGCCAGCGCGTACCCGGACAGCACCCACTGGAGCACCGACTCCGAGGCGTCGAGCCCCTCACGGATCGAGGGGAGCGCCACATTGACGATCGACACGTCCAGCAGGGTCATGAAGCCCGCGATCAGGCAGACCGCCAGCGCCTGCCAGCGCCGGGCGCCGGGGACGCCGTCCCCTGCCTGCGACCCGGACCCGCCGGCCGGGGCTCCTTCGGGGGGACGGGACGTCACAGCTCCACCTTTCCGCCGCAGGTCACCCGCCCGCCGGCCGGCACGCGACCGTGCCCCCGCCACTCTGGCAGCTCCCCGGCCCGACGGGTGTTCACCGCCCGCGTGTTCCCCGAAGTGGCGCGGACGATCGCCGAAGTGGCACGGACGATCGCGGCGGCGGGGGACCGGGGCGGCTCAGGCGCCGGTCGCGTCGGCCGGCAGCCCCAGGTAGTACGCGGCGACCCGGTCCAGGTACTCCGGGTCGCGGGTCTCGCTGTCCCGGGCGAACTTCGGCGCCCCGTCGATCTGCTCCTTCGTGGCGTCGACGATCAGCCGGCGCTCGCTGACCTCCACCCGGGAGACCAGACCGGCCGGCACCAGGACGCTCTTGCCGAACACCCACACACCGGTGTCCACCACCAGGCGGCTCGCGCCCGGCTCGTCCGAATGCCGCTCCACCTGGCCGATGGTCCCGTCGCCGGCCTCCACCGTGAAACCGATGAGCGTGTCCGCTGCGGTGTAGCCGCTGTCCTGCGGATAGGACCAGATGTCTCGCACTCCGCCTCCATGGTCTGCCGGGGGGTCTCCCGACGCACCGCCGCGGTGGGTGACCGCGCACAGTGCGTCCAGCCGGACCGTACCCCCGTCCAGCCCCCGTAGACCTGTTCGCGGCCCCGGCGCGCGGGCCCGGCCCCGTCCGGAAGCGTGGGCCGGCCCCGTCCGGAAGAAGGGCGTCAGCCCGCGACCGGGACCTGCTGCGCCGGGAAGCGGGCGAGGGGGGCCTCCCGCTCGAAGAAGGTCTTCGCGCGCACGGCCGCCCGGACGTCGTTCCGCACCTGCCCCGGCCGCGAGCCGTTGCCGAGCAGTACTCCGCCGAACCGCATCCGCATGTACGCGGCGCTGTGCGAGAGGCTGGTGATCAGGCCGTCCGCCAGGGCCTCGTCGTGGTCGGCCATCACCGTCACTCCCCACAGGGTGCGGCCGGCCATGTGCTTCTTGAAGCCCGAACCGGGGGCCGTCAGCCAGCCCGACCAGTAGTCGAGGTAGCGCTTGGCGTTCGCGGAGACCGAGTACCAGTACAGCGGCGACACGATCACCACGTCCGTGGCCTCCTCGGTGGCCGCGCGCAGCAGTCTCTCGTTCTCCCCGGCGGTCCACGACTCCTCCTCGTGGCGGCCGTCCTGGAAGTCCGGCAGGGGCAGGGCCGTGAGGTCCACCCAGCGCTGCCGGGTCCCGGCGGGCAGATGCGCGGCGGCGTCCCGGGCGAGCAGCTCGCTGTTGCCGTCCGGCCGGGAACTGCCGAGCACGAAGAGGAACGAGCGGTCGCCCGCCGGGCGTGCGGCGGCGTCGGATGCGGCTGACGGCGTCATGGTCACTCCATCGCTACGGAATCGGTCGGTCCGCGGGCCCGGCACCGATACCGCCGGCACGGATGCCGCCGGCGCGGAATGCCCGCCCACGATCGGGACGTTAAGGCTTCACACCGATGTGAAGGTCAAGTCCGGAGATCGGGTCCGGAGGTCGAGTCCACCAGGGGGCGGTCAGATGCTGATCGGAGAGTTGTCCCGCCGCACGGGCGTGAGCCCGCGGCTGCTGCGCTACTACGAGGAGCAGGGGCTCCTGGACGCCCGCCGCGACACCGGCGGCTACCGCGTGTACGAGGAGAATGCCGTCCTGACGGTGCGCCATGTGCGCGCCCTGCTGGACGCCGGACTGCCCACCCGCGTCATCCGCAGGGTGCTGCCCTGCACCCGGGGCGAGGGCCCGGACTTCGACTGGTGCCCCGACCTGCGGGACGAGCTGCGCCGGGAACTCGCGGCCATGGACGAGCGCATCGACGGACTGCGCCGCCACCGCACCCTGCTGGCCGGCTATCTCTCCGGGACCAGGCCCCCGGCCGCGCGCGGCACTGCTCCCGTCGAGTGAGGTCTCACCCTCGACCTCAGGTCCAGGGTGAGACGTCCGGCCGGACGGCGCCCGTTCGAGAACACGGCCCTGGACGGGCGCTCAGGGCGCGATGCCCACGCCCTCGATCCGGCTCCACACCCGCTCCCGCGCCGCGCTCATCGCCGGCCACACCAGATCGCCCGGCCGCGGCCGGACCTTCGCCGCGTCCGCGGCCGGGCGGAAGAGCGGGTCGTGGAAGCAGCCCGTGCCGTACCGCGCGTCGAAGCGCTCGCACGCGGCCGCGACCGACGCCGGGGACGGCCTGCGCCCCGTGCGCGCCCAGGAGTCCAGCGCCGCGATCGACGCCGCGTACCCGGAGCCGCTCAGCGCGCTGTGCTCGCTCTCCCGGGTGTATGCCTGCACCAGGTTCCCCGCCCGGTGCGCACCCCGCAGGGTGTCCCGGTAGGCGGCCTCGTGCTCCACGAACGCGGTCGGGTCGCCGATCGCGTGCAGGGTGAGGACGGGGATGCCGACCCGGCCCGTCAGGTCGCTGTCGTACGACAGGTCCCGCCGGGCCGCCGGATCGGGCCAGAAGCACTCCACCCCCGCGTTCAGCGCCGCGTCGTCGTGCGAACCGGTGTAGCGCACACCCCGGTTGCCGAAGGGGTTCCGCCCGCCGAGCCGTTCATGCACGAGGTCGCGGAAGGTGAAGGTCGCGAAGCGCAGATGGGACTCCAGGGTCCGCTCCGGCAGCCGTGTCACGCCCAGGATGTCGTCCAGGTTCCGCTGCTGGAGGGCCGTCCGCTCGCCCGGCGGCGCGGTGGCGCGCCGGGCGACGTGATGCCAGGCAGCGGCCGGGGCGGAGCCATGGCCCGGGCCTCTGCGTTCATAGTGTTCTGCGTTCACGGTGTGTGCTGCGTTGACGGTGTCGCCGGAGCCCGCGCGGCGGACGCGGCGGACAGGGTGCGCGGCGTGGCCCCGGTCGGCGTTCCACGGCCCGGTGGCCATGGACACCCCCCCTCGCGGGCGAGCCCCGAGGCGTCGGGCGCCTGCCCTACACTCCGGCCCATGAAGATCGCTGACACCGCCGTCGTCCGGGACCTGACGCCCACCGGGGTCCTGCGCGCCTCCGTCAACCTCGGCAACCCGGTGCTCGCCCAGGGCACCCCCGACGCCCCCGCCGGGGTCACGGTCGACATCGCCCGCGAGGTCGCCGCCCGGCTCGGTCCCGGTGGAGTTCCTCTGCTTCGACGCGGCCCGCAAGTCCTTCGAGGCCATGGCGGACGGGCGCGCCGACCTCTGCTTCCTCGCCGTCGAACCGGCCCGCGAGGCCGAGGTGGCGTTCACCGCCCCCTATGTCCTGATCGAGGGCGTCTACGCCGTCCCCCGCGACTCACCGCTCACCGCCCCGGGCGAGGTCGACCGGCCCGGTGTGCGCATCGGCGTGAAGGAGGGCTCCGCCTACGACCTCTATCTGACCCGGACCCTCGCCGAGGCGGAGCTCGTCCGCGGCCGGGAGGGCGTCGACACCTTCCGTGACCAGGGACTGGAGGCCGGCGCGGGCATCCGCCAGCCGATGGCGGAGTACGCCGCGGCCCACCCCGAAGTCCGTCTCCTGGAGCCCGCGTTCATGGAGATCCGGCAGGCGGTCGGCATCCCGCGCACCAAGCGGCCCGAGACCGCCGCCTTCCTGCGCGAGCTGGTCGAGGAACTGAAGGCGAACGGTTTCATCGCCGGCGCCCTCCACCGCTCGGACCGCCCCACCACCCTCCTCGCCCCGCCCGCCGGCCCCTGACCCCTGCGCGGGGAACCCGGGACCGGGCCGCCGGGGAACCCGAGTCCGCCCGTGCCGCGTCATGATCCCCGGGGAGCGCCGGAAGCGCGCCGCCGTCCGGCGGCCCGCCGGCCCCCGGGGAGGAGACACCCGTGGCCCGACCCTGCGTCGTGCTCGACATCGGCGGAGTGCTGGAGCACACCCCGGACACCGGCTGGGTCCCCCGCTGGGAGCGGCGGCTCGGCCTGCCCGCCGGCACGGTGCACCGGCGGCTCGCGGACGTCTGGGCCGTCGGCAGCGTCGGCGCCGTCACCGAGGACGACGTGCACGCCCGGGTCGCCGGCGACCTCGCGCTGACACCGCGGCAGACCGAGGCGTTCATGGCAGACCTCTGGGAGGAGTACCTCGGCACCCCGAACGAGGAACTCATCGCCTGTGTCCGCGCCCTGCGGCCCCACTGCGACCTGGGGATCCTGAGCAACAGCTTCGTCGGCGCCCGCGAGCGCGAGTCGGCGTGCTACGGCTTCGACACCCTGGTCGACGCGCTCGTCTACTCGCACGAGATCGGCGTCGGCAAGCCCGACCCGCGCGCCTACGCCGCCGTGTGCGAGGCGTTGCGCGTCCGCCCGGAGGACTGTCTCTTCGTCGACGACGTGCCCGTCAACGTCGAGGCCGCCCGCGAAGCGGGCATGAGCGCCCACCTGTTCGAGGGCAACGCTGCGGCCGTCGCCCGGATCGGCCGCCATGTGCGGGCCGCCGGAGCCCGCTGAGGTCTCCGGCGGCACGGCCCCGGGGCGGTCGCGCCCCGGCGCGCGGGGGCGTCACCCGGCGGCCGCCCCCGCTTACGGGAGGCGGCCGCCGGGGTCCCGCTACTTCTTGAAGCCGTAGTCCAGCAGCTTCTTCACGTCGGCGGCCCGGTTCGCCTCGCTGGACGAGGCGAGCACCGTGCCGATGACCGTCTTGCTGCCGCGGGTGGCCGCGAAGACGAGGCAGTACTTGGCCTGCGGACCCGAACCGGTCTTCACACCGATCGCTCCGCTGTACGTGCTGAGGAGCTTGTTCGTGTTGCTCCACGACATGTAGCGGTAACCGCCGCTCTTGGTGGTCACCTTCTGCTTCGTCGACTTCGTCTTGACGACGGTGCGGAACGTGGAGTTCTTCATCGCACTGCTCGCGATCTTCGTCAGATCACGCGGAGTCGAGTAGTTCTTCCCGTTGCTTATTCCGTCGAACGAGTCGAAGTGCGTGTTCTTCAGCCCGAGCTTCTTGGCCTCGCCGTTCATCTTCCCGATGAACGACTTGACCCGCGCCGCCCGCGTCGAACCGCTGCCGAACTTGTCGGCCAGCGCGTACGCGGCGTCGCAGCCCGACGGCAGCATCAGACCGTAGAGCAGCTGCCGCACGGTCACCTTGTCCCCGACGATGAGCCGGGCCGAGGAGGCGTTCTTGGAGACGATGTAGTCGCTGTAGGCCTTCTGGATCGTGACCTTCGCGTCGAGGTTGAGATTCTTCTGGGACAGCACCACCTTCGCGGTCATGATCTTCGTGGTGGAACCGGTGGAGAGGCGCGTGTCCGGCGCCTTCCCGTACAGCGTCGATCCGGTCCCGTTGTTCATGACGAAGCCGCCCTTGGCGGTGATCGACGGGGCCGGCGGCGCGGCGGCATGCGCCTGGCCGGCGAACAGGCCGCCGGCCAGCACGGCCGAGGCCGTGACCGAGACGGTCACGGCTCTGCGCATGCCGAGAGTCGGTGTGATCAAAGTCTTCTGCCCTTGGTAGGAAACGATGTTTTCCGGGTCCTGCTGGGGTAATGCCGGGGTCCTGCTGGTGTCCTGCACTGGGCCGGACACAGGCCCGGCGCTCACAAGACGCACGAGAGGGCCTGAGGGATGTACGGCGGACGGCGTGATCCTCGTCGCAATCCGGACACGGCCGGGCGCCGGGGGCGGTCCGGGGGCGGTCCGGGCGAACTCCTGTCCGAGGGCGGCCGTGCTGACGGCCCGTCCGGTCCCGTGACGGCGGCGGGGGCGGCCGGTATCGGCCACCGTCCCGCACACGCTCCGCGGCCCGCGGGCGGCCGGACGCCACCGACCTGCGCGTTCACCGGCCGCACCGGCCGCCCGAGGGCTCTTTCGCCGTCCGAAGCGTCGGATTCGCGCTCCCTGGGAGGACCCGGGGCGGCCCCGGGGCACACAGTGCGCCCCCGGTGCTCCCGCACGCTGTGTTCCCACCCCGTCACGCGGGGCAGTTGGGTGGAGCGGGGGGACCGCCCGGCGCATGAGGGACGAGCGCCGGTGAAACCAGGGGGTGGCACATGGTCAGGGTTCTCGTGGTGCACGACGCGGAGTTGCTCCGCTCGGCACTCGTCGAACTGCTGCGCACGGACCCGGCGCTGGACGTGGCGTCGACGCACTCGCACCCGGCGGCGGCACGGCGCGCGGGGGACGGGGACGGATTGGGGCTCGATGTGCGCGTCGTCGACGTGGACTGTACGGCCTGGCGCACGGACCCGGGAGGGGGCCCGGGGCCGGACTCGGACACCGGCGCGGGGACGGGGACGGGGACGCCCGGCGGGCAGTCACCCGCCCTGCTGGTCCTCGCCACCCCCGACCGGCCCGGCCTGCTGCGCCGCGCACTGGACGAGGGGGCCCTCGGCCTGGTCGACAAGAACGCGCCCGGCACCCGCCTGATCACCGCCGTGCACACCGTCGCCAAGGGGGAACGATTCCTCGACGCGTCCCTCGCCTTCGCCCTCCTGGACGCCCCGGCGCCCCCGCTCACCCGCCGTGAACTGCGGGTCGTCGACCTCGCCGCCCAGGGCGAGCCGATCGCCGAGATAGCCGCGCGGCTGCATCTGTCCCGCGGCACCGTCCGCAACTACATGGCCAGCGCCATCCGCAAGGTCGGCGCGCGCAACCGGATGGACGCCATCCGTATCGTCCGCGACGCCGGCTGGGCCTGAGCCCGCGCCGGACCGGGCCCGGGTCTGCGCCGGGGGACCGGTCGGGTTCAGCTGCCCGACCGGTCCCAGTGGCCCGCCAGATCGCGGTAGAGAGGCGAGCGCTCCAGCAACTCCGCGTGCGTCCCGCAGACCGCCCGCGTGCCGTCCAGCACCAGCACCCGGTCCGCGCGCATGGCCGACGACAGCCGGTGCGCCACCACCACCAGGGTGCCCGGCCGGCGTGCCAGCGCGGCCTCCGCACGGGCCTCCGCCGCCGCGTCCAGATGGCAGGTCGCCTCGTCCAGCAGCAGCAGGGGAGCGGGGGAGAGCCACGCCCGGACCAGGGAGAGGAGCTGCCGCTCGCCGTGCGACAGCTCCTCGGGCCGCAGCAGCGCGCCGGTGCCGCCGAGCCGTTCCACCAGCGGCGCCGCGCCCAGCTCCCGTACGGCGTGGGCCACTTCGGCGTCACCCGCGTCCGGGCGCAGATAGACGAGGTTCTCCCGCACGGTGCCGGTGAACGCGTACGCCTCCTGCGGAACCAGCACCCGCAGCCCGGCCGGGTCCCGGTCGCCGGGGTGCGCCGGGAGCGCGTCCCCGGGCGGTCCCGGGGCCGCGAGCACGGTGCCGCCCACCGCCACCCGGCCGCGCCGGGGGGCCGTCAGCCCGGCGACGAGACGGGTCAGTGTCGACTTGCCGATGCCGCTCGGCCCCACGACGGCCAGGTGCTCACCCTCCTCGATCCGCAGATCGAGCCCGTCGAGCACGGGCTCCGCGCGCTCGCCGTAGGACACCCGCACCCCGCACAGCTCCACGGCCACCGGCGGCGCGACTCGCCGGGGCGTCCGCACCGGGACCGGCCCGGACGGGGTCGGTGCCCCGGGCGGCCCGGACGGCGGCGGAACCAAGGGCCGGGTCACGGCCGGAGCCGGGCCGGGTGCGGGTGCGGGTGCGGGCGCGGGTGCCGTGAAGCGTTCCAGGACCACCAGCAGCCGGGTCCCGGCCGCGCCGAGCGCCGTCATCAGGGTGTGCAGCGCGGGCAGCAGCGCCTGCACCAGATAGGTGAACGCGCCCAGCAGCGCCCCGGCCGTCACCCCCCGGCCGAGCAGCCACGGCACACCGAACAGCAGCGTCAGCAGGGGTAGTTGCCCGGCCACCCCGAGCGCCAGGTTCCGCACGGCCGCCCACCGGGCCAGGGCCCGGGCCGCCGACTCCGACGCGGCCACCAGCCGCAGGCCGCGGGCCTCCTCGGTGTCGCAGGTCCCGAAGGCGGCGATGTCCCGGACCGCCCGGCTGACCCCGGCCGTGTGGTCGCCGAGCGCCTCGTCCGCCGCCAGAGCGCGCCGCTGGGCCGCCGCCATGGGTCGCAGCGTCGCCAGGAACAGGACCAGCCCGGCGAGGAGCGGCGGCAGCACCACCAGGAGCAGGGCCGGGTCCAGGGCGAGCAGCCCCGCCAGCGCCCCGGCGGCCGTGAACAGGAACGACCGCAGGGTCAGCACCAGTCCGGCGAAGCTGTCCCGGGCGATCTCCGCCTGGTGCGTGGGCCGGGAGACGGCGGCGGACGCCTCGGCCGCCGCCGTGCCCGCCCGCCCCCGGTCCGCCGCGACGGCGATGCTCCGGTCCACCGCCCGCCGCACCAGACCGTCGCGCAACGGCTCGGTGAGCAGCGCCAGTTCACGGAAGACGCCACGCAGCACGGGCGCGCCTAACAGCACGGCCACGGCGGCCACCGCGAGCCAGCCGAGCCCGGTGCGGACGTCCCCGGCGAGGAAGCCCCGGTCCACCGCGCGGGCGACACCGAAGCCCACGGCGAAGGTCCCCGCGGACTCCGCCAGCGACCAGGCGGCGAGGCGCCCGAGGACCGCCTTGCGGCGGGCGAGGAAGCGCCGCGCGTCCGGCGCGACCCGCCGCAGCGGGCCGGTGACCAGGTCGTGTGCGTCCGGCGCACCGCCCACCGGGCCCGGCCGGGCGGGGCCGGCGGCCGCCGCCGTCTTCTCCGCGGCGGCCTGCCGGTGGAACGGGCTCGCGTGCCGCCCGGTCACCCGCGCACCTCCTGCTCACGGACGGCGTCCGGACGCCGGTCCGCGAACCCGTCCGCACCGGGACGCGAACCGCCCGGTGCGGCGGCACCGCGGGGAGGGCCCTCGCTAACGCCCCCGGGCGGTGCCCCGTCCCCGTCCGCCGCGCGGAACACCGCCCGGTAGGCCGCCTCCTGCCACAGCTCGGTGTGCGGGGCGACCGCCCGCACCCGGCCCCGCTCCAGCCACACCACCAGGTCCGCCCGCGCGGCCACGGACGGGCGGTGGGCCACGACCAGCCGGGTGCCGGGCCGGACCCGGTGGCGCAGGGCCAGGTCCACCGCGTACTCGGTGGCCGTGTCGAGGCTCGATGTGGCGTCGTCCAGCACCAGCAGCCGCCCCGCGTGGGCGAACGCCCGTGCCAGCCCCAGCCGTTGGTGCTCACCGCCCGACAGCGGGGCCCCGGCCAGTGGCGTGTCCACCCCCGTCGGCAGCCGGTCCACGAACGACGCGGCCCCCGCCGCCCGGACCGCCTCGGCCAGCTGATCCGCCGTCACCCGGCGCGGCCCCGCGGCCAGCGCCTCCGCCACCGTGCCGCCGCCGAGTACCGGCCGGGCGAACGCGTACCCGACCTCCCGCCGCAGCTCCGGCCGCGACAGCTCCGCCAGCGGGACGCCGTCCAGCAGCACCCGCCCGGCGTCCGGGTCCGCCAGCCGGCCCGCGACGGCGGCCAGCACCGACTTCCCCGCACCGCTCGCCCCCACCACCGCCGCCGTGCTCCCGCCCGGGACCCGCAGGTCCACCCCGCGCAGCACCGCCCGCCCCGCCCGCGTCACGGACACCCCGCGCAACTCCAGCGTCCCCGGCCCCTCCGCCGGCAGCGCCCGCGTGCCGTGCCGCACCGGCGGCAGCCCCTCCAACTCCCCGGTGCGCTCCCGTGCCACCCGGCCCCGCACCACACCGCCGAGCAGGGTCGCCGCGCTCCCCACCCCGGCCGCCAGCGCCGCGTACCGGCAGATCGCCAGCAGGTCCCCGGCCGTGACCGCGCCCGCGCTCAGCCGTATCCCGCCGACCGCGACGGCCGCCACGGTGAGCAGCGGCACCAGCACCCCGCTGAGCGCCACGGCCCGGCCGTGCACCGCCCACATCCGCGCGCCCACCGCGCCGAGCCCCGCGAGCGGGGCGAGCACCCGGGCCCGCTCGCGCTCCCAGGTCCCGGCCGCGGTCACCGTCGCCGCGCCCGCGAGGGACTCCGTCAGCCGGGAGGCGATCTCCGACTGCACCCGCTGGTACTCCCCTACGGACGCCGAGGTGTCCCGGGCGAACACCCGCAGCACCAGGGCGAGCAGCGGCATCCCGGCCAGTACGCAGCCCGCCACCCAGACATCGACGAACGCCAGCGCCACCAGCGCCCCGGCCGGGGTGAACAGCGAGGCCGTGAGCCCCGCGCGGGCCGCCGGGGCGGTGCCCGCGTCGGCCGCGTTGAGGGTCAGGCGCGTCGCCACGTCGCCGGGGGAGTACGCGCCCGCCCGTCCGGGCGCGGTACGCAGCAGGCCGCCGAGCGCGGCGGTGCGGACGGCGGCCGTCCAGCGGGCGTTGCAGCGCCCGGTGGCGAGGGCGGTCAGCGCGTCGAGGACCACCTCCGCCGTCAGCAGCAGCGCGGCGAGGAGCAGCCACCCGCCGACCGTCTCCCCGCGCAGCAGCAGATCGAGGGTGCGGCCGAGGACCAGGGGCTGCGCCACCGCGGCGACCGCGCCGCCCACCGAACACAACAGCACCAGCAGCGCGGGCCCCCGCCCGGGCGCCGCCCCCCGGCTCCGCTCGCCGGGCCCGGAGCCGGGCCCGGCCGGGGGGACGCGCCCGCCCCGCCCCGGCGTCGCCTCCGTCGTGCGCCCCCGGCCCGCCGCCGCGCCGCCGCCCGGCCTGATCGTCCTCACCGGTCCGGCCCTCCTCGCCTCGATGCCGTCGCTCACCGCCCCGTGCGCGCACGGCGCGAACGCCCCCGCACCCCCCCCGCAACGCGCGCCGGCGCCCCGGGCCTTGTGCAGGCCCGGGGCGCCGACCGTGCGGGGACGCGTGGCGTCACGCCGTGGCCGCCGTGCGTCCCCGCGTGGCCACGACCCGGTCAGTTACAGGTGGTGACGCTCAGGCTGCTGTCGCCGCAGAGCAGCAGGCTGGCGCGGCTGCCCGTCTCGACGTCGCCCATCGCCTCTTCCTTCGGGGTCTCCAGGGACTGCAGCTCGAACAGGTTCATGTGGGTTCCCTTTCACTTCAGGACGTGGTGGTGCAGGACGACCCCGGGACCGGGGCCGGATCGTGGGCCGCGCGGAGCGGCGGGAGGAACGGCAGATGGGCGGAGCGCTCGCCGTGCACGGACGCCACGGCGAGCAGGCATCCGGCCGTTCCGGTGGCGAGGTCCATGGAGAGGCGCATCATCTGCTCGCCCGGGAAGGCGAGCCGGCCGCGGTAGGACATGGCGTGCCAGCCGAGCGCGTCGAGTTGCCGGCGCACCGCCGCCTCACCCGTCCCGGGCCCGGCGGCCGTGGTGCGCCCCAGATGGAGCACCATCCCGGCCGCGCCCCGGTAGAGCCCGGGCTGCGCGTAGAACATGGCCTGCGCGGCGCGCACGATGCCCGTGCGGGCCTGCTCGAAGGCGTCGTCGCCGCGGTGGGCGAGGTAGTCGTCGAGGACCATCCCGATCCCGACGCTCCCCGCGCCGAGATAGGGCATCGTGCGCCAGCCCTCGTCGACCTGGAGAGCGCCGCCCGCGCCGTCGACGCAGTGCGCGAGGTCCTGCCGGAGCGCGTCGGCCGCGAGGTCGAGGAGGGCGGTGTCCCCGGTCCGCTCGTACAGGCGCAGGAAGAGCAGCGCCCCGCCCGAGGCCCCGTGCAGCAGACCCGCCCGCCGCCCGCGCCGGCCCGTCCCGTCGCCCTCCGCGGGCGTCGCCGCCAGCGCCGCGGCCGTCAACTCGGCGCAGTGCGCGGCCTGTTCATGAAGCGCGGGCTCACCCGTGAGGGACGCCAGCGACTCCAGTGCCAGCCCCACCCCGGCGGTGCCGCCGTGCAGATCCGCGCCGAGGCCCGCCCAGGACTGCTCAAGAAGGACCGCGGCCAGGTCCAGCGCCCGTTCCCGGTGGCCCAGCCGCTCCAGGGTCCAGGTCACCCCGGCGATCCCGTCCTGGAAGCCGGCCGGCATGCCCGAGGGGAGGGCCTTGGTGTGCCGCAGCAGCCACTCCTCGGCCTCCTCGCAGCGCCCGGCGCCGCTCTCGGCCAGCGCGTACAGCACCCCCGCCGCGCCGTACGCGAAGGAGAGGCCGCCGCCCGCGGTGGCGAACGCGGCGATGTCACCCGGGAAGACCCGGTCCTCGCGTTCGGGGGTCAGCGAGGCGACGACGGCGGCCGCCATCGAGTCCCGGCTGCGCGGCCAGTCACCCGGCGCGACCGGCACCACCGGAGCCTCCGGCGCGCGCCGTGCGACCGCTCCGGCCGCCGCGCCCGCCGCCCCCGCGAGGATCTCCTCGACGGCCTCCCGCAGGAAGGAGCGCGGCACCGGGAAGTGCTCCGCCACCACCTCCGCGAGATGGACCGCCTTCCGGCGGTCGACGGCCAGCAGGCTCGTCAGCGGCAGGAACAGGGCCAGCCGTAAGCACGCCAGCGCGTACCGGTCCACCGCGAACCCCCGGCGGTCCGCCGGGGCCACGAAGCCGGGGCTGGCCACCGTCTGGCGTCCCGGCCCGTCCACCGGGTGCGCGGCCTCGAAGTCCAGCAGGGTCACCGAGGACTCGTCCTCGGACACCATGATGTTGAACAGATGCAGGTCGTTGAAGACGATCCCCCGCCCGTGCACCTGGGCCACCGCCCGCTCCACCAGAGCGTGGATCCGCAGCGCCCACTCGGTGTACCCGGTCAGCCGCTCGGGGGAGGGATCGGACTCGATCAGCGGGTGCCGGCGGGCGAAGAAGGTGTTCAGGGGCTTGCCGTCGATGTGCTCCAGCACCAGGAAGTGATGCTCGCCGACGGTGAAGGAGTCCAGCACCTCGGGCGTGCAGCCCAGGCCCGACAGCGCCTGAAGCGCCCTCCGTTCCCGGTGCAGCCGGGTCACCGCGTCCGCGCCGTCGGCGGCCAGCCCCGCGTGCGGGCGCGCCTCCTTCAGCACCACCGTCGCCCCCGAGCGGGTGTCCCGCGCCCGGTAGACCCCGCCGCCGTTGGAGAAGTGCAGGGCCGCCTCGATCGCGTACGGCACCCCGGAGACCGTCACCGCCTCCCGTGCCCGAAGATGCGGACGCAGGAACTCCGGTATCTCCACCCACTCCGGCACCCGGAAGACCGGACCCCGCACATCGGGCACCAGGACCCCGGCGGGATCGGCCACCGCCGGCGTCAGGACGCCGTCCGCGTCGTAGCACTCCCGGCGGGTGAAGCCGCCGTACCGGACATGGACCGGACCGTCCCCGATCCGCAGATCGCTGAGGACCAGCGGACCGGGCTCGCCCGCGAGCAGGGCGTCCAGTTCGCCCGTCAGCCGCTCGAACTCCGCCTCGTCGCGCGGGTAGACGGTGAGGAACTTGCCGCTCGCCGCGCGGTCCGCGTACTTGGCGTTCCGCTGGTGCAGCAGATACCGGCCGGGCACGAACTTGAACGCGACACCGTGCGCCAGGCAGTGCGCCGACACCCGCTCCAGGACCGACTCGGCGTTGTCCAGACCGGCGGAGACATGGATCTTCCAGCCCTGCGCGGGCAGTTGTGCTCCCGACGGGCGCAGCGCCAGCCAGTCACCCCGCTCGTGCCGCTCCCACCCCTCGGGGACGGGCCGTTCGGCGGCCGCGTACCGCGACCCCCGCCCGGCGCCGGTACGGGGCGTGCGGTGCGGTGCGTCGTAGAAGTGACGGTCCGCGTCGCAGAACACGGCATAGCCCTTGTTCACGCCCTTTTCCCCTCCTGTCGGCGACAGAAGAGACGGTGTCACGCGGCGATCGGCCCCCGACAGTCACCGCTGTCACCACTGCCGGGTGCGGAACGCACGGGTAACCTCCCGCGGCGCGTACCCCGCCGGGTCTCAGCCGGCCGCGGCGTGCACCGCTGCCAGGTGAGCGGCCTGGTGGCGCACCCGGCTCACCTCCTCGTCGCTCAGCGGCACCGGCAGGCGTTCGGCGTCCGGACAGGCCGGTTCCCCGGCGGCCGCGAGCGGGACGCCGAGGGCGGGGCGGCCGACGCTCAGACCTCGGGGTCGAGACCGCTCGCGCGGGCGATGCCCTCCAACTCCTCGTCGACCGCCTTGCGCTCCGTCATCCAGGCGTGGACCTGCTCCCGCACGTCGGCGAGCGCCTCCGGGTCGTTGGCGACCTCGGGGGTGACGACCGCGTACCCGGCGCTGCCGTCCGGCCCCGGCATGTCGACCACCTCGTGGTCCATCCGGCCCGTGGTGACGATCGCCATCACGGCCAGGAACTCGCGCTGGACGTCCCCGGTGAAGCTCTCCCGGTCACCGGCTTCGAGGAAGCCGTCCTGGCCCTCGTCGATCAGACGTGTCATCTCCTGCACGGCCTCGTGCAGGGTGGCGAACTGCTCGGGCGCCATCCGCGCCTTCACCGTCTCCAGGTAGAGGGCGACCTTCGCCATGCGGTCCCGTGGGCTGTCGTCTGCGGTGTCGTCGTTCATCACCACCTGCTACCCGCGGGCACCCGCCGCCCACACCCTCGCGAGGAGACCCGTGCCCCCGGGCGGGGCGTCGCCCGGCCGAGATCACCCGCATGGCCGCCCCATCCGCCCCCGCGCGGAACGGAATCCGACCCCGGCCACACGGCGCCGGGGCCCGGAACTGGGGCTTCCGGCCCGGGCCTGGCCAGCGCCCCGACCACCGTGCGACGATGGCCCGACGACGAGTTGGTGCGGCGGCCCCGGTTCCTCCGGCCGCCCGCACACGGCATCCGGACGTTGCCCCCACCCCGGGCATTCGGATCCCCTCGGGCGACCGGCACCGCACACGCCGGTCCGTCTGTGCGCTCACGACCCCCGGAAGGGGGCGACCTCATGCACACGACCACAGTGATCGACAACGGCACCGCCCGGATCACCCCGCACGGCGACCTCGGCTACGACGCCCTGCCGGGCCTGCACGCGGAGACCGCCGCCCTCCCGGGCACCGTGCACACCATCACCTGGGACATGTGCGACACCCCGTTCATGGACGTCGCCGCACTCCACCTGTTCCGTGACCAGCGGCAGGCGGCCCGTCTGCGCGCCCGCACCCTCACCGTCACCGGCCTGCGGCCCCAGCCGCGCCGGCTGCTCCTGCTGGCCGCCGAGCTGTTCCCCGCGGTCCACGGCGAGACGGCCGCGGCCGCCGTTCCGCCTGGCAAGCGCTGACCGCTACGGCGCGGACGGCGGCGGCGACGGGACGAACTCCGCCAGTCCCGTCGCCCGCCCCGCGTCGTCCCACCGGACCTCCAGCAGGCGCACCACGGCCTCCCGTTCGACGGGCCCGTGCACATGGGGGAAGAGGACGCCCTCCGGGGCGCCCGGCAGCGGGGCCGGTTCCGCCGCCTCGAAGCGGACGCCGGCCGACAGCCGCTCCTCGTCCAGCACCAGGGCCAGCAGCGGCCGGGGCGCGGACCGGTAGAAGGCGTTGACGACCGCGAGCGTGGTCGCCTCGTCCGGCGAGCAGTGCACGTACCCGTCCGTCTCCAGGGAGGCGGGCGCGTACGGGCTCCCGGGGCGTTCGCGCCATGCGGTGAGCGGTACGACATGGTAGATCATGGCCCCAGTTCTACCCCGGCGCCGTCCGCGCCCCCGGCGTCCTCGTCGGGCACCCAGCGCAGGACGTCGCCCGGCTGGCACTCCAGGGTGCGGCAGATGGCGTCCAGCGTGGTGAACCGCACCGCCTTCGCCCGGCCGTTCTTCAGCACGGCGACATTGGCCGGCGTGATCCCGACCGCCGCGGCGAACTCGGCCACCGACATGCGCCGCCGGGCCAGTTGGACGTCCAGGTCGACGACGATCGCCATCAGACGACCGCGGAGAGCTCGGCGCGCATACCGGTCGCCTTGCCCAGCAGGCTCCGCATCACGACCATCAGCAGACAGAACGCCGCACCCGCCGCCACACACGCCAGCGCGCCCAGCAGCGCGCTCTCCACGTCCATCCCGTCGTCGGGGGAGGGGATGGTGGCGAAGGTCAGATGGGCCGACGCGGCCAGCGCCACCAGGGTCGCCGCACCGGCGGCGCCGATCACCAGGTCCACCCAGCGGAACGCGGCGGCGGTGAAGATCGCGTCCCGCTCCACCATGCCGAGCAGCATCCACACCGCGGCACACGCGACCTGGACGCAGGCGATCCCGGCGATCGCCGCCGCCGCGTAGGGCAGCGCGTACGGCTCGTACGGCGGGAACAGCTCGACCTCGTCGGCGGCCGTGGTCGGGACGACCACGATCTGTCCGAAGAGCCCGAGCAGAACGGTCAGGGCGATACCGAAGCGGAGAGCGCTGATCACAAGACGATGCATCTATCGAGTTTCGATAGGAAGCTATCGAAAGTCAATAGGTGGTGTGTTCCGGCGACACGACGGCGCGCCGAGCCCGTCCCGCCGCCGGCCGCGCGCCGCCGCCTTCTAGGGTGGCGCCATGACCGCGACCCGCCGGCGTCCCCCGCACCCCGGGCGCCGCCGCCCCGGATTCCGCTCGGCCGCCGCGGTCTTCGCCGTCGGGATGGCCGGCACCACCCTGCCCACCCCGCTGTACGGGCTCTACCGCGAGGAACTCGGCTTCTCCGAGCTGACCGTGACGCTGGTGTTCGCCACCTACGCGGTGGGCGTCATCCTCACCCTGCTGCTGGTCGGCAACCACTCCGACCGCGTTGGCCGGCGCCCCGTCCTGCTGTGCGCCCTCGCCCTCGCGGCGGCCTCCGCGGGCTGCTTCCTCCTGGAGAGCGGACTGCCCCTGCTGTACGCGGGACGACTGCTGTCCGGCCTCTCCGCCGGGCTGCTCAGCGGCGCGGGCACCGTCACCGTGCTGGAACTCGCCGATCCCGGCCGCCGCTCGCGCGCCGGGTTCGCCGCCACGGCCGCCAACATGGGCGGCCTCGGCTGCGGGCCCCTGCTCGCCGGCTTCCTCGCCGAGTACGCGCCCTCGCCGCTGACCACGCCGTACCTGGTCCACCTGGCGCTGCTGGCCGTCGCCGCCGTCGTCGTGCTCCTGCTGCCCGAGACGGTCGACAACCCCCGGCTCACCGCACGCCCCCGGCCCCAGGGCCTCTATGTCCCAGCGCGGGTCCGGGCCGTCTTCACCCCCGCCGCCGTGGCCGCGTTCGCCGGCTTCTCGCTCCTCGGGCTGTTCACCGCCGTCGCGCCGAGCTTCCTCGCCGAGACCCTCGGGGAGCGGAACCTCGCCGTCTGCGGCCTCGTGGTGTTCGCCGTCTTCCTGGCCTCCACCGCGGGACAGGCCCTCGCCGGCGGCCGCCCCGCCGGACTGACCCTGCCCCTCGGCTGCCTGGTCCTGGTCGGGGGACTCCTGCTGGTGGGCGCGTCACTGTGGGCCGAGTCGACGGCCCTGCTCGTCGTGGGCGGGGCCTGCGGCGGGCTCGGCCAGGGCCTCGCCTTCCGGGCCGGGCTGACGGCCGTCAGCGCCGCGGCCCCCGCGGCGCACCGCGCCGCGACCGTCTCGTCCTTCTTCGTCGTCGCCTACACCGGCATCTCCCTGCCCGTCATCGGCGTCGGAGCCCTCGCCCTCGCCCTGGGCCTGCGCGGCGCCGGCCTCGTCTTCACCGGCTGCGCCACCCTGGTCGCCGCCGCCACGGGGATGTGGCTGCGCCGGCGGCGCGCGGAACTCGACCGCGCCTGAACGGCCGCCGCCGCGCCCGCCCGGGGCGGGTGGACTACCGTCGGCACGTGGACGAGCGACAGCACCCCGGCCCCCACCCGCCGCCCCCGGACACCGGCGGCCCGGACGCGGTGCGGGCCGAGCTGCGGCGCCTCGCCGAGGAGTGGGCCGCCGCGATCGCCGGCAACGACCCCGCGCGCATCGCCGCCTTCATGGCCGACGACTGGGTCATCGTCTCCGAGTCCGGCGTCTCCACCCGGGAGCAGTTCCTCTCCGTGGTCCGGTCCGGCGACCTGACCCACTCGGCGATGGACCTCGTCGCACCGCCCCGGATCCGCGTCTACGGCGACACGGCCGTCCTCACCGGCCGCGTCACCAACACCGCCCACTACCGGGGCGTGCGCCATGACGCGGACGAGTGGACCACCGATGTGTTCGTACGGCGCCACGGCCGCTGGCAGTGCGTCCTCAGCCACATCACCGCCGCCGCCCCCGCCTGACACCCCGGGCGGCAGGGCCCCGCCGTGTCGCACCCGTGCACGCCCGGCCAGCGGTTGTGCGCGCACAGCCCGCCCGGCGGCCCGCCCCCGGACTAGCGTCGGGACGGCACAGGCCGAGGGGGAAGCCAGCCGAGGGAGCAGCCATGAGCACGCAGTTCGAGGCGACCGTCGACATCGACCGCCCCATCGAGGAGGTGTTCGCCTATCTCGCGGACGGCCGGCACGACCCCGAGTTCAGCCCACGGGTCCTGGAGATCGACAAGAGCCCCGAGGGAGCCACCCGGGTGGGCACCGTCTTCCACAGCACCGTCAAGGACGCCGGTATGACGTCCCAGCGGGACTTCGAGATCAGCGAGATGACCGCCCCGACCCGGATCCGCTGGCACGAGGTCTCCCACAACTCCATCACCGCCGAGGAGGGCGGCTACGACCTGGAACGCACCGCCGAGGGCGGCACCCGGGTGCGTCTGTTCAACGTCCTCGAAGGCCACGGCCTGGGGAAACTGCTGCTTCCGCTGGCGGGGAGCGCGGCCCGCAAGGACGCCCCCGCCTTCGGCCAGCGCATCAAGGCCGCCGTCGAGGCATCGGCCTGACCTCCCGGCGCCCGGCCCGCCCGGCTGACCCTGCGCCGGCGCGCCCGGCACCGGCCCGGCCGACCGGTCCGCCGCCGACCCGTCCGCCCCCGGCCCGTCCGGCGTCAGACCGGCGGTCGCGCGCTGTCGTCCGCCCGTGCCGCGTCGTCCTCCAGGGCCAGGCGCCGCCACTCCCGTGGCGACATGCCGTACGCGTCCCGGAAGCGGTGGCTGAAGTGCGTCGGGTCGGTGAACCCCCACCGGCGCGCGACCATCGCGATCGTGCGGTTCCGCGCCGCCGGATGGGCCAGTTCCTCCCGGGCGCCCTCCAGCCGCTGCCCGATGATCCACTGGCGGAGGCTGATGTCGGCCCCGGCGCACAGCTTGTACAGGGACCGGACCGAGAGATGGTGGGCGGCCGCGATCCTGGCGGGCGTCAGGTCCGGATCGGCGAGATGCCGGCGGACATAGGCCCGGATGCGTGTCAGCCGGGTCTCCGCCAGCGTCGGCCGGGCCCACCGGTCCTGCCGGGAGGCGGAGGCCAGCAGGGCCCGCACCAGATCGACGGTGATCCCCTCCAGACGCACGGCCGACGGGTCGGCCGCCAGCGCCTCGACGCCCTCCGTCAGGTTCGCGACATGGTCGGCCACCATCCGGTAGTACGGACTGGCCGGCAGCAGCGGGATGGCGTCCCGCACCAGGTCGACGGGCAGCCGGAGCTGGTCCACGGGGATCTGCACGCTGCGGGCGGCGCCGCGCCCCGTCCACGAGAAGTCGTAGGGAGCGGTGAGGTCCATCATGAGCAGCTCGCCCGGCGGGACCACCCGCTGGTGCCGCAGATGGTCCTGGCGGCCCTCGGCGCGCTCCTGGACGGAGAGGGCGATCACCGGCCGGGCGTCCTGCCGGGCCTGCCGCGCCGTCCGGACCAGCCGTATCCCCGTCGATTCGGTGGTGAACACCCGCAGGGTCTCCAGCGGGAAGACCGTCATCCGGGCGTGGATGTCCGCGCCCCGCTCCTCCTGGACCACATAGCAGGGGACGGTGGCCTCCACCATGACCGAGAAGACCGCCTCCGCCCGCTCCGCCGCGGGGATGCCGGCCGTGTCGAGCACCGTCGCCATGGGGAGCCTCCGTCCGGACGTCACCGGTGGCGGGCCGTGCCTTCCACGGTAGGCCGACACCACGCCCCGGGCACGGCGGGGCGGGGACGCCCGTGCCGCCCCGCGCGGACCCACGGGCCGCCCGCTGCCGCGGCGGTTCCGAGGAGGCCGCGATGACCCGCGCCGGGGCCGTGCCGTCCCGCGCCGAGGACCGGCCGGTCGTCTTCCTGCGGGGCCGGTTCCCCGGCGCGGACGCCTGGGCCCCGTGGGAGGCGCTGTTCGCCGCGCACGGCTACGCGCCCCTCGCGCCGCGCTGGCCGGGGGAGGGGCCGCCGGGCCGCGCCGGCTTTGGGGCGCGGCCGGGGACGGAGGCCCTGACCGACCACTACGCGCGGCTGATCAGCGGGCTCTGGTCGCCGCCGATCGTGATCGGCCACGGTCTCGGCGGCCTGATCGCCCAGCGGCTGCTCGCGCTGGACTACGCCCGTGGCGGCGCGGCCATCGCCCCCGTACCCGCCCGCGGACTGCGCCGCCGCGCCGCGTGGCTGCGGGCCACCGCGCCCCGCCTGGACCCCCGCACCAGGGACACCCCCACCGCGACGGGCTTCCGCCGCCGGTTCGCCAACACCCTGACGCGCAGCGAGGCCGAACACCTGTGGACGGCGCACGCCCGGCCCGCCCCCGTACGCCCGCTGCGGGCCGCCCTCGCCGCCCGGCCCTCCGCCCCGGCGGCCCGACCGGACCCGTCCGCGAACCGGGGGCCGCTGCTGCTGGTCGCCGCCGCCGAGGACCGCGTCGTCCCGCCGGCGGACGTGCGGGCCGCCTACCGCGTCCAGCGGCGCGGCCCCGGCCCGACCGAGTACCTGGAACTGCCCGGCCGCGGCCACACCCTCGCCCTCGACCACCGGTGGCCCGAGGTCGCCCTCCTGGTACTGGCCTTCCTGGCCCGCCACGGACTGGCGGCCACCGACCCGCTGCCGGGCCCGCGATGACGACGACCGCTGGAGCCGCAGGGGACGCCCCCCGCGCGCACCCGTCAGATCAGGTCAGAACGGCGTCCTGCCGCGCGTCCGCCGCCCGGCCGGACCACTGCGGCCGACCGCCTTCGAACTGCTGCGGAAGGGCTTGCTGAACAGGCGTCCGAGTACGCCGGGCGCCTTGCCTCCCGCCCTCGTCCGACACCGAGCGTCCGCTGGGTGCCGCGCTCGGGGCGGCGCGAGAGACGGGGAAGGAAGAAGGCAAGGACCGCGAGGGCCACATATACGGCGACGATGCCGACGACCATCATCAGGAACTCCTTGGCTCGGGGTCGCCGTTCGGATGCCGAGGCCCGCCCGTCCCATGCGTCGGGACGGGGCCGGGCGCCGCCGCTCTGGCCGTCAGCGCACCGGAGGCCGGTCGTGCGCGGCCCAGTGCTCCTCGGCAGTGATTCCCAGCAGCACCACGTCGTGGTGGCGGCCTGCGAAGAACTCGTGCTGCCGCAGACGCCCCTCCTCCGTGAACCCCGCCTTCCGGTAGAGCGCGAGGGAGGCGTCGTTGAACGCGTAGACCTCCACCTCGCACTTGTTCATACGCTGCTCGGCGAACATGTACGTGAGCAGCAGCAGGGTCGCCTCGGTCGCGAGGCCGCGGCCGCGGTGCTCCCGGGCGATCTCGATCCCGGTCCTGAACCGTCCCGCACGCCTGTCCGTCTCCCCGACCGTCACGGCCCCCGCGAACGCGCCCTCCGCCGTCGTCTCGACGGCGAGCAGGAAGGCGTCGCCACCGGGGGAGCGGCCCGCCCGCTCGGCGGTCCACGCTCGGAACGCCTCGTCCGAGCGCGGCGGCTCGACCGTGTCGGCGTTCCGCGCGTCGACGCTGTGCCTCGCCAGATCCCGGAAGTGCTCCCAGTCCGCCGACTCGACGCCCCGCAGGCGCACGGTGGGCCCCGTCCACATGTCGTTCATGGGTGGCAGCTTATAGGGCCGCCGCACCCGGCCCGCCCGCCTCGTCCCGGCCACCCCCTGAATACGAATCCAGAATGCGCCTTTGATAGTGTCCACCGTGTGAGGCTGACCAAGTTCACCGATCTGGCGCTGCGTTCCGTGATGCGCCTGGCGGTCTGCGCCGACGGCGAGGTGCTCACCACCCGTGAGGTGGCCGAGGCCATGGACGTCCGGCAGACGCACGCCGCGAAGGCCGTCTCGCGCCTCCAGCACCTCGGGGTCGTCGAGGCCCGGCGCGGGCGCGGGGGCGGGCTCGCCCTCACCGGCTTCGGCCGGTCCGCCTCGGTGGGCTGGCTGGTGCGGCAGCTCGAAGGGGAGGAGGAGGTCGTCGCCTGCGACGACCCGCCCTGCCCCCTGCGCGGGGCCTGCCGCCTGCGGGGCGCGCTGCGCGCCGCCCAGGAGGCGTTCTACACCGCGCTCGACCCGCTCACCGTGGCCGACCTCGTCGCCTCGCCCACCGGTCCGGTGCTCGTCGGCCTCGGCGCCCCGCCGCCCCGCTAGGAGGTGTCCGGCCCTGATCCGCCGGACACTCCCCAGCCCCGCCCGACCGCGCTCGCCGTCCCGTCCCGATGCTCGCCCAAAAATGCGAAGATCACTTACCGATTAAGCGGGAGCCGCCATGCTGTCCGCGCAGTCCGCACCCGTCGTCCGCGCCACCCTGCCCGCGGTCGGCGGAGCCCTCGGACCCATCGCCGAGACCTTCTACCGCCGCCTCTTCGCCGCCCACCCCGACCTTCTGCGCGACCTGTTCAACCGCGGCAACCAGGCGAACGGCGACCAGCAGAAGGCCCTCGCCGGCTCCATCGCCGCGTTCGCCGGCCTCCTCCTGGAGCAGCCGGACAGCCGCCCCGACGCCCTGCTCGGCCGAATCGCGCACAAGCACGTCTCCCTCGGCGTCACCTCCGACCAGTACAAGATCGTCCACCGTCATCTCTTCGCCGCGATAGGGGAGGTCCTCGGCGACGCCGTGACCGAGGAGGTCGCCGCCGCGTGGGACGAGGTCTACTGGCTGATGGCCAACGCCCTCGTCGCCGTCGAGGCCCGCCTCTACCGCGAGGCCGGCACCGCCGAGGGCGAGGTCTGGCGCCGCATGGAGATCGCCGAACGCCGCCAGGAGACACCCGACGTCGTCTCCCTCGTCCTGCGCACCACCGACGGACGCCCCGCCGCGCCCTTCCGCCCGGGCCAGTACCTCTCCGTGCAGGTCGAACTCCCCGACGGGGCACGGCAGATCCACCAGTACAGCCTCTCCGCCGCCCCCGGCCGCCGGACCTGCCGGATCAGCGTCAAGCGCGTCCAGGGCGCCGCCGGACCGGACGGCGAGGTCTCCTCCTGGCTCCACGACCACGCGCGGCCGGGCGACACCCTCACCGTCTCCGCGCCCGCCGGCGACCTCGTCCTCCCCGAGGGCGACGGCCCCCTGCTGCTGGCGTCCGCCGGGATCGGGAACACCCCCGTCCTCTCCGTCCTCGGCCATCTGGCCGCCACCGGATCAGTCCGCCAGGTCGTCGCGGTCCACGCCGACCGCTCCCCGGCCGACCACGCGCACCGCACCGAACACCTCGGCCTGGTAGGGGAGTTGCCCGGCGCGCGGCTCCACCTCTGGTACGAGACGCCCGGCGCCGGCGCACCGCGGCAGGTCGGCGCCGGGCGCGCCGACCTGAGCACCCTCGACCTGCCGGACGGCCTCACGGCGTACCTGTGCGGGCCCCTGCCGTTCATGCGCGCGGTCCGCGGCGACCTGCTCCGGCGCGGGGTGCCCGCCGAGCGGATCCACTACGAGGTCTTCGGCCCGGACCTGTGGCTGGGAGCCTGAGCACCCCGCCCGCCACCCGGCCCGCCGGGGTCAGCGCAGGGTCTCGGCCCAGTCCGGCGGGAGCCGGTCCGCAGGACCCGGCACCGCCTGGCCGGCGGGATGGCTCTGCGGGGGAGCCAGCTCGGGCCCCGACGGGGAGAGCTTCGAGGTCTCGTAGTTCCAGAACCAGCTCTCACCCGGCTCGTAGCTGCGCACCACCGGATGGCCGCTGCTCCGCGCGTGCGCCGTCGCGTGCCGCCCCGGCGAGTCGTCGCAGCAGCCGATATGGCCGCAGCGGGCGCAACGGCGCAGATGGACCCACCAGCCGCCGGCGGCGTCGCAGTCCACGCACCCGGCGCCGCTCGGCGGGACGGACGGATCGATCCCGTCCGACGCATTCGACGTGTCGGGTGTGCTGGGCGTGCTGGGCGTGTTCGGGTCGGTCATGAGGACTCCTCCGGAGTGTCCGGCGCCGTCAGCGGCAGATGCACACGGAAACGGGTGTCCCCGGGCACCGACCGCACCTGAAGGCTGCCGTGGTGCTTGTTGACGACGATGCGCCAGGAGATGTCCAGGCCGAGCCCCGTCCCCTCACCCACGGGCTTCGTGGTGAAGAACGGGTCGAAGATGCGGTCCCGGATCTCCTCCGGAACCCCCGGCCCGGTGTCCGCGAACTCGACCAGCGCCTGGTCCCCGTCCCGGGCCGTGCGCACCGTCAGCGTCCCCTCGCCGTCCATCGCGGCCAGGGCGTTGTCGATCAGATTGGTCCACACCTGGTTCAGCTCGCCCGGATACGCGGGAATCCTCGGCAGGGACCGGTCGTACTCCCGGACGACCTCGACGCCCCGCTTCATCTTCCCGCCCAGCATCATCAGCGTGCTGTCCAGCAGTTCATGCACATCGGCCTCCTGGTACGGCGCCCGGTCGAGCTGCGCGTACTGCTTGGCCGCGTCCACCAGATGGGAGATCCGGGCGGTGGAGTCCGCGATCTCGTTCATGAGCAGCTCGGTCTCCACCGTGTAGTTCAGCCACCCGACCGCCCCCGGCAGGATCTCCTCCTCCACCGCGTCCGCGACCTGCTCCAGCCAGTCCGTGTCCAGACCGCCCTGCACCAAGGTCGGCGCGATCCGCAGCCCCCCGGCCAGACCGTGGTCGTCGAACCAGTCCGCGAGGGCGTCCTCCCGGTCGGCGGCCTCCAGCGGGCTCAGCGACGGCGCCTTGGCCACCCGTTCCGCCGTCCGCTCCTGGATCTCCACCAGCGCCTGCAGCGCCTCCCGCCGGTACGGCCCCGAGGCGATCACCCCGAGCTTGGCGCGCATGTGCGCCACCCGGTCCCGCAGCGCCGACGTGGCCCGCACCGCCGCCGCGGCCGGGTTGTTGAGCTCATGCGTCAGCCCCGCCGACAGCGACCCCAGCGCCAGCAGCCGCTCGCGCTGGTTGATGGTCCGCTGGGTGTTCTGCATCCCGAAGAACAGGCCCTCCAGCAGATGCACCGCCATCGGGAACCACTCCCGCAGGACCGCCGCGAAGGTCTCGGCCGGCAGCACGAAGAACCGCGACGGCTCGGCCACCCGCATCGAACCCCGGTACACCGCCTGCTCCCCGCCGCTCAGATACGCCTGCATCGCCCCCGAGTACACCCCGCGCTGTGTACTGCGGTTGACCTCCACGTCGTCGCCGCCGACCCGCCGCGACAGCACCAGGCTGCCCTCCAGAAGCACATAGAAGCAGGTCGCGGGCTCGCCCTCGCGGTACACCCAGCCCGGCTCGAACTCCTCGACCCGGCCCTCCCGGCACAGCCGCGCCAGCTGCTCGCCGTCCAGCTTCTCGAAGAGGAACAGCGACCCCAGCTCCGCCGGGTCGCACGCGAGGCGCCGCGGACTCACGACGACCCCCGGCACAGGGTCCCGCCCGGCCAGTGGGTCATGGTCCCTCCCGGCCCGCGGTTCACGACTGCTCCAGATACCGGTGGACGAGTATCACGGCCATGGCTCCCTCTCCGACGGCGGACGCGACCCGCTTCGCGGACTCGGCACGCGCGTCCCCGGCCACGAACACGCCGGGCACACTGGTCTCCAGGTGGTACGGCGGCCGCTCCAGCTCCCAGCCCGCCGGCGGCTGCCCGTCCGGGGTCATGTCCGGACCGGCCTTGATGAACCCGCGCCCGTCCCGCAGCACCGTCCCCTCCAGCCAGTCGGTGAGCGGCGCCGCGCCGATGAACACGAACACCCACTGCGCGTCCACCGTCTCGGTCCGCCCGCTCGCCACGTCCCGCAGGGTGAGCCGCTCCAGATGACCGTCGCCCTCAGCGGACTCGACCACCGTGCCGGTACGCACGGACACATTCGGCGTCTGCTCGATCTGCCGGATCAGATAGTGCGACATCGATGCCGCGAGCGAGGGCCCGCGTACCAGGATCGTGACGGACTTCGCGCCCCGGGACAGGAACTGGGCCGCCTGGCCCGCGGAGTTCGCGCCGCCCACGATGTACACATCGTGGCCCTGGCAGGCGGCCGCCTCGGTCAGCGCCGAGCCGTAGAAGACGCCGCAGCCGGTCAGACCGTCCAGCCCCGGGGCCTCCAGCCGCCGGTAGGACACCCCGGTCGCCAGGATCACCGCGTGCGCCGCGATCGCGGAACCGTCCGTGAAGCGGATGGTCCGCGACCCTCCCGTCACCTCCAGGCCGCTCACCTCGCGCGCGGTCAGGATCTCCGCGCCGAACTTGGCCGCCTGCCGCCGCGCCCGGTCGATCAGCTGCGCGCCGGACACCCCGTCGGGGAAGCCGAGGTAGTTCTCGATCCGGGAGCTCTGCCCGGCCTGCCCGCCCGTCGCCGACCGCTCGACGAGCACCGTGCGCAGCCCCTCGGACGCCCCGTACACGGCCGCCCCCAGCCCGGCCGGGCCCCCGCCGATGACGACCAGGTCGTAGAACTCCGCCGCCGGTGTGGTGGCCAGCCCCACCTTCGCCGCGAGATCGGTGTCGTCGGGCTCCACCAGCGGGGTGCCGTCCGCGGTGACGACCAGCGGCAGCCGCTCCCCGTCCTGCCCGGCCGCGGCCAGCAGCCGCTGCCCCTCCGGCGAGTCGGACGCGTACCAGCGGTACGGCACCTGGTTGCGGGCCAGGAACTCCCGCACCCCCGAGGTGCGCGCCGACCAGCGGTGGCCGACCACCTTGCAGGTCGGAACGGGCCGGTAGTCGCTGGCCCGCCAGGCGGCGAGGAGATCGTCGAGGATCGGGTAGAGCTTCTCCTCCGGCGGGTCCCACGGCTTGAGCAGATAGTGGTCGAGGTCGATCACATTGATCGCGTCGATCGCCGCGTTGGTGTCCGCGTACGCCGTGAGCAGCGCCCGGCGCGCCCCCGGGTACACATCGAGCGCCTGCTCCAGGAACTCGATGCCGTTCATCTGCGGCATCCGGTAGTCGGCCAGGATCACCGCCACCTGGTCCCCGCGCAGCTTCAGCTCCCGCAGAGCGTCGAGCCCGGCCTGACCCGACTCGGCCCGCACGATCCGGTGCGCCTCGCCGTACCGCCGCCGCAGATCACGCGCGACGGCACGGGACACCCCCGGATCGTCATCCACGGTCAGGATGACGGTCCGCGCCGAACCCGGCGGCTGTACCGTACGCCCCCCACCCAGCGAACGGCCGGTGGCTGTCACACGCCCATCGTAGGAAGGAACGGGGCGGGGCGCGCTGCGGGCGGCACCCCCACCCCGCCTCCCTCCGCGTTACGCGGGCCAGCCGCCGTACGGCACCGTGATGAGTTCCATCGCGTGCCCGGCCGGGTCCATGAAGTACACGCCGCGGCCGCCGTCGTTGTGGTTGATCGTGGCGGGCTGCCTGCGCTGCGGGTCGGCGTAGTGCTCGATCCCGCGTTCCCGGATCTGCGCGTACGCCGCGTCGAACTCCTCCTCGGAGACGAGGAAGGCGTAGTGCTGCGGGGTGATCGTTTCGGCGGGGACGGTGGCGAAGTCCAGGGTCACGCCGTTGCCGAGAACGACGGCGATGAACGGGCCCCACTCTCCGGCGATGTCGAGGCCGAGCAGGGTCGCGAGGAACTCCGCGGATTCCCGGTTGTCACGGGAATGAACGATGGTGTGGTTGAGATCGACTGACAAGGGATGCCTCCGAGGGCAACTCCCGACACCTCCATGCCTCACCCAGCCGGTGACCGGCACGCGATGCCGCGGTGGATCATAGCCGGGGACCGGACCGCCACGGGAGGGGATTTCCGGCCCGCCGCGGGGGGACCGGTCACCCGTCCTGCCCGTCCTGGCGGTCCGGCCCCGCGCCGAAGTCGGGCAGGGTCAGCGAACCGTCCTCCGCGAGCGGGAACCCCGGATTGTGGGCGACCTCCCACGGATGCCCTTCGGGGTCGGTGAACGCGCCGGAGTAGAAGCCGACGGGGTTGACGGCCGCCGCTTTGGTGATCGTCCCGCCCGCCGACTCGGCGGCGGCGAGCAGCGCGTCCACCTCGTCCCTGGACCGGACGTTGTGCGCCAGGGCGATCCCGCCGAAGCCGGGGCCCGCGTCGTCCGGCCCCGGCGGCGCGGAGGGCGGGAGCCCGCAGTCCGCGGCCAGCAGGTCGCGGTCCCACAGGACGAAGGCGAGGCCGCCCGCCTGGAAGAAGACCGTCCGCTCCACCTCCTGCCCCCGCCAGCCGAGGTCCTCGTAGAAGCGCCGGGCCCGGTCGAGGTCCCGGACGCCGAGGGTGACGAGACTGATGCGCTGTTCCATACGGCCACGGTAGGGGCCCGGGCCTGGGTCGTGTCCGCAAAGTCTCGCCTGGTTCGCGACGTCCGGCACGCACCCTCGCCGCGTTGTCGTCAGGGGCCATGGCTCCGCCATTGTCCCCCTCCTCCGCCTTGCGATCGCACGCACCGGACGCCGCGAACCACGCCCTCCGGGCGAACGGCGCGACGTTCCGGACACTCCCTGGGCCCGTGGCGTCGGCTACGCCGTGAGGTGCGCGGGCAGATCGGCGGCGACCTCCCGGTCCACGTCGGCGTGCAGGGGCCGGGCGCAATACCGCGACCCGTGCGGCGACACCGACTCACCGGACCGCACCACCGACGAGTTTGGTGACCTGAGCGGTGAGGACACCGGCGGGATGGACGGCGTCGCCGCCGCCACCCGCCCGTGCCGCAGGCCGTGGCCCCGCATCACCGCGGTCGGGAGCGAGCGCATCGTGGATCGCGGCCAACCGGGGATGCGTGAAGCACTCGTCAGCCTGCCGCCGGACCTGGGCAGAACCGGCCCCGACATCCACGGAGTTGTTCCGGGGCAACCCGTGGCGTGGTGCGGCCCGCGCACGTCCCCGACAATGGGTTGCGGGGCCGCTCCGGCGACCGAGGAGGCACGCATGACCAGCGAGGACGACGCGGACCGCCCCGCCCCGCCCGCAGCGGCGGACGCCGCCCGCACCGCCGCGGACCTGCTCGAGGCGCTGGCCGACAGATTCGGCGCACGGGCCTGCGCGCGGACCGTGTTCGGCGAGCCCGTCACCCACGGCGACGTCACCGTCGTCCCCGTCGCCGGGACCGCCTACGGATTCGGCGCCGGCCTCGGCGCGGGGCGCGAGACCGAGACGGCCCGGACCGGCGGCGGGGGAGGCGGAGGCGCCGGGGCCCGCCCCCGGGGCTTCATCGTCATCGCCGGCGGAACCGCCGTCTACAAGTCCGTCAGCAACCCCTGGACGGAGGCCGCCGCACCCCTCGCCGCCTTCCTGGCCGGCCTGGCCGTCTGCCACCTCGCCCACCGGCGGGCCGCACGGGGCTGACCCCGCCCCCGGCGCAATCGGGGAAGGCCCCGCCATGCGATCCCATCGGTTCTTCCGAAATCCACACAAGCTCCTCAACTCGCTTTACGATGAGTGCACTTGCGCACACTGAACGCGACGGCCGTCGGGTGCGGAAGCGGCGCTGGGGGGCACCGTGGCAGAGAGAACGACCACCGACGCGGGCGACCACGAGCACCGCCACGCGAACGACCACACAAGAGAACGCGCGCGAGATCGCGCACAGGGCCGCGCGCACGGTCATGCCGACAGCGCGAACAACCAGGACGGCGCGCACACCCACGCATCCGCGCTCCGGGCCGCCGTCGCCGACGCGGTGGCCAGAAGCAGGCCACCCGCCGCCGCGATGGCCGACCGGATCGACAGACTCGTCCGCACGCTGGACCGGGACACCCCGGCCACCGCCCGCGACGACGCGTCACTGGCGGAACTCCGGCGCGCCGAGGCCCGCGTACGCGCCCATGTGACCGCCGGACTCCAGGAACTCGTGGACGAGAGGCTGCGATCCGTCGACACGATCGACATCGCGCTCTTCGGCCGCACCGGCGTCGGCAAGAGCAGCCTGATCGAGGCCGTGTCCGGGGGCGACGGGCAGACCATCTCCCCCGGTGAGAGCGACTTCACCACCGCGATCAGGGCGCTCGGCTGGGCGAGTTGCCGGCTTGTCGACACCCCCGGCATCGGCGGATGGGGACGCGCCGGCCCCTCGGAGCGGTTGGAGGAGCAGGCCCGGCGCGCCGTCGTCACGGCGGACCTGGTGCTGCTCTGCTTCGACAACCAGAACCAGCAGGAGGCCGAGTTCCAGAAGGTCGCCGACTGGATCGCGGCCTACCGCAAACCCGCGATCGCCGTCCTGAACTGCCGGAGCAAGGCATGGCGCGACCCCGCCCGGGTACCCCGCCGGCAGACCCGGCGGAAACTCCAGCGCACGGTCGCCGAGCACGCCGCCACCATTCGCGCGGAACTGACCAGGATCGGCCTCCCGGGCGTCCCCCTGGTCGCGATCCAGACGCAGAAGGCCGTCGCCGCCCGCGCGGCCCACGTCTACCGTGGGCCCTATCCGGACACGATCCGCCAACTCCGCACCCGCCTCGGGCCCGACCGGCTGCTGCGGTACTCCAACCTGCCGGCACTGGAAGACCTGCTGACCACCGCCCTCACCACGGACGCCGTGAGCCTGCGGCTCGGCGGCCTCACCCGGCAGGTCCGCGCCACGCTCGACGTGGCGGACGGCGAGCTGGACCTCGCACTGCGGGAGCCCGCCCGCCGGTTCGCCGAGCAGTACGAGCGCGGCATCGAGGACTACCTGCGCATCCTGGGCCGCCCCCAACCCCCGGACCACCCCGTGCAACGCCCGGAGGACATCGCCTACGTGAAACTGCTGGCCCGTCTCGCCCAGCTGGAGGTCCTGCGCGGCGGCAGCTTCACCGTCCCGGTGGAGGGCGAGGCCCGCCGCCACGCGCGGCATCTGCTGGGCGCCGCGCTCGGACCGCTCCGGGACGACGCGCAGAGCAAGGCCGACGCACTCGTGGAACGGGCCTTCGAGAACCGGGTCCAGGTCACCGCCGAGGAGTTCGAGGC
This sequence comes from Streptomyces sp. NPDC005805, assembly GCF_040630445.1. Taxonomy (NCBI): domain Bacteria; kingdom Bacillati; phylum Actinomycetota; class Actinomycetes; order Kitasatosporales; family Streptomycetaceae; genus Streptomyces; species Streptomyces sp. NPDC005805. The sequence goes on along the minus strand of NZ_JBEXXN010000041.1, from coordinate 17,247 downwards.
AGCCGTACTGGACCGCACGGCCATCGACCGCGCCGCCACGGAGGCGATCGACACCTTCCGCCGCTACATCGAGGACCGGATCAAGCTGACCGTCGCCGACGTCCGGGCCGACCTGAGCGCCGTGGCCAACCAGCACGCCGAGATCGGCGGCGACCGGGGCCGGCGCAGGCGCACCGCCGGCTACGCGGCCGGATTCCTCGGCAGCGGGCTGTCCGCCGGACTGGGTATCGCCGCCCTCACCAACATCTGGAACCCGGCGGGCTGGGCCCTCGGATTCGCGGCGGCCGTCACCGGCATCGCCACCCGGCTGTTCTCCCGCTACGGCCGCAAGAGCGCCGCCAAGCAGATGGAGGAGGCCAGGACGAACGGCCGGACGGACGCCCGCCGCGCGGTGGGCGACTTCTTCGACAAGCTGGGCGAAGCGGCGGCCGCCGCCTGCGTGCGCGACATCCGGCAGGCGTACCTGGTGGCGCTGAGCCCGGAAGTGGAGAGCGCGGTCGCGTTCCGGGAGATCGAGGCCGCCGCCCGCCGCGGCATGCGGGCCGTCCAGGAGGTCCGGGACGTCACCCCCGAGACCGGCGACCCCGTCGCCGTGCTGACCCGGGCCGTACGGCTGCGCGAGCAGCGCGCGGGAATCCGCGACGGACGGCAGGCCGACTCCCTGTGGCTCGGCGGCTCCTGGACCGACGACCCCGAGGGGCTCGTCGTGACCGACGAGCCGGAACCGGAGACGACACGGCGGCACCGGAGCAGCCCCTCCTTCGGGCCCGGCCTGCTCGACCGGCTCCGCAGCGCGCTGTTCCGGCCCCGGCCCGAGCCCCACCCAGGCGCGGGCCGGGCCTTCCTGGCCCGGATGCACACCGTGCTCGACGGCGAACCGGCGGCCGCGCACTGCCTGGCCGAACTCGACGCGCTGGCCGCGGACGGGCGGCCCCGGATCGTCGTCACCGGCGACTACAGCTCCGGCAAGTCGTCCTTCATCCGCAGGCTGCTGCTGGAAGCGGGCCTACCGGTGCCCGACCGGCTCACCGTCGCGGGCGGACCGGAGACCGAGCGGGCCGAGGAGTACGCCTGGGACGGCATGCTTCTGATCGACACCCCCGGGTTCCAGAGCGGCCGCGAGGAACACGCGCGGGCCGCGCGCGCCGCAATGGCCGACGCCGCCGTGGTGATCCACCTCTTCACGCCCTCGGGGTTCGCCGTCGGCGACCGGAGCGACCTGCGGCTGCTGCTGCGCGGCGACGCCCCGCGCGGCGTGCCCGCCAAACTGGACCGGGCGCTGTTCGTCGTCAACCGCGTGGACGACCTGGCCCCCGACCCCCTCGACGCACCCGAGGAGTTCCGGCAGCTGGCCGACGCCCAGGAGGAGCGACTGGCGGCCGCCCTCGCCCGGCTCGCCGGCACCGCCGACCGGACGGACGGCACCGGGGGACCGGGCGCACAGGGCCCGGGCACCCGCGACCGGCTGCGCCGGGACCGCATCGTGTCCGTCGCCGCCGACCCCTTCGAGACCACGCCCGCCTCCGCCGCCGGCTTCGACCCGTACCGTTCCTGGGACGGGTTCCGAGGCTTCGCCAAGGCCCTGGTCGAGGTCAGGAACACCCTGGGATCCACCGCCGTGGACGTCACCCTGCTGCACGGCGGCCTGGTCCGGCTCGGCGCCCTGCGCCACGCCACCCGGGCCGACTCCCACGACCTGGAGCAGCAGGTCGCCCAGCTCGCCGCACTCGGCGCCGACCTGACCTCGGCGGCCCGGATCGGACGGACCCTGCTGCGGGACGAGGTCGGCACGGCCGGCCGGCTGGCCGAGGACTTCACCGCCACCCTCGCCCAGGACGCCCTGAGCGCCACCGACCAGGACCAGCGCGCCCTGCGGGCCAAGCGCTGCCGGAACTGGTCCACGGACAAGGAGTTCCAGCAGATCCTGGGGCGGTGGCACAGCGACTTCGCGGAACGGGTCGAACGCTGGCACGAGGACGTCCGGGCCGCCGTGACCCGCAGGACCGGCTCTCCCGCCTTCAAGACGGCGTTCCCCGAACACCGGCCGGACATCGACATCGGCTTCCTCGTCACCCCGGCCACCACCGCAAGCGCGAAGGCCGTCCTGCACAGCGCCGAGTCGGCCGGCGACCTGACCCTGCTGCTGGACGCCGACCGGATCCAGGAAATCGCCGAGATCGCCGGCCATGAACTCGCCCCCTACGAGGCGACCGAACTGCTCGAAGCCTTCGACGCCGGACGCTCGTTGCTCCACGTCGTGCACGCGGTGGTCGAAGTCGCCGCCCTGCTCGACTCGCTCAACAAGGAGAGCCGGCTGAAGGAACTGAGGGAGGCCCTCCTTCAGGGCATGCGCCAGTCCGCCGAGACCTGGACCTCGCTCCTCGAACACAGCGACGGCCCCGAGTCCGTCGCCGAGCAGTGCCTGGCCCTGGAAGCAGCCGCCACCGAACTGGGCGAGCAGCGCCTGGACCGGCTGGAGAAGATCGCCGCCGCCCAGGACCTGATCACCCGCTGCAACGACCTGATGGCCGTCGCCGAACGGGCCCTGCGGCCCGGCGCGGAAACACCGCGGCCCGGCACACAGAAGGGAGAACCACGGTGACGGACCAGACCACGCCCCCCTGGACCGAGCGCGTACGGCAGGCGATCACCCCGATCGCCGAGGAACCCTGGACCGCCGCGCTCGCCGCCCACGCACAGCAGCTCGCGGCCCGGGAACTGGTGAGCGTCACCCTCTTCGGCCCCTACGACGCCGGCAAGTCGACACTCCTCAAACGCCTGCTGGTGGAGAACGGCACACCGGTACCGGGATGGCTGACCGTCAGCGGCCGGCGCGAGACCTTCGAGGCGCGCATGATCGAGTCGGGCGGGCTCTGCTACGTCGACACCCCCGGCATCGGCGCGGACGGCGGCGACGAACAGGCCGCCGAGGACGCCCTGACCGGGACCGACGTCCTGATGCTGGTGCTGCTGCCCAAACTCCTCACGGACCGGAAGCAGAAGGACCGCGTCCTGTCCATCGTCACCGGCGAGTTCTTCAACCCCGGCACCCCGCTTCCGCTGCCCCACGGCGCGCTCCTGACCGTCGTCGCACAGGCCGACCTCATCGGTCCGTCGCCGTACGACGCGCCCGAGGAGTTCGCCGGGGCCGTCGCCCGCGTACGCCGCGACCTGGATCTCCTGTTCGCCCCCGCGCCCGACACCGATGTGCACATCGTGGTCGCCGACCTGGAGGGCATGGTCGGCGCCGACCCGGCCCCCGAGCCCGTCGACTACGAGGGCACAGGGGAATGGGACGGCATGGACGGGCTGCGCACGGCCCTGGCCCGGCTGCCGGCACGCCACGACGAACTGCGGGCCGCGACGCTCGTCCGCTTCTGGAGCACCGCGGCCGCGCACGTCCTGCGAGCCGCACGGCACGAGCGCGACCGTGCCGAGGAGGCCCGCGCCGAGAGCGAACGGGACACCGGACACCTGACGTCACTGGAACGGGAACTCGACGCGCTGGACGCCGCGGCACGGGCCGAACTGCGCACCGCCGTCCGGGAGGAGCTGGGGCAGCTCACCCAGGCCGCCCCCACCACCACGGGCGACGCCCTGCGTACTGCGGTGCGCCGACGTCTCACCGGCACCTTCGACGCCTGGAGCGCACGGTGGGGACGCGAGGTCACTCTGATCACCACCCGCGCCGGGGCCCACGCCGACGCGGCGAGGACCCGGCCGGGAGCACAGGTCCTGCACGACTACCTCGACGATGTGCTCTCCCTCGCGGCAGCGCCCGCGCCGAAACCCGACGGCGGGGTCTCCCCGCTGAACGTCCTTGGGATGATGCACCTGTTCGACAGCATCGGCGAGGCCGTCCGCGGCGGCTCCCGGCGCAGCTTCGACCGGCTCCACGGCCGCGCCGCCGACGCGGCCCGCACCGAGATCGCCGAGTTCACCGACGCCCGGGCCACGGCGGGAACCCCTGCGGCGATGCCGCCGCCCGGGGACACCGCCCCGGGCGGCGTCCCCGGGGCCGGCGGCGGAACCGGCGGATCCGGCGAGGCGACCGACACCACCGCCACCGACACGACAGCCACCGACACGACAGCCGCCGACACCACGGCGCTGCCCCCGGACCAGGGGCAGGTGTCCGCTCCGTCCGGCGGGGAGGGAGTGGCGGACGGCATGCTGGAGAGCGGGCTGGAGGGCGGTGCCGCACTGCTGATCGGCTATCTCGCCGAACGCAGGGCCGGCAAGGAGCAGAAGCGGCTGAGCAAGCTCCGGGCCGACCTCGACCGCACCGCCGACGACATCACCGTCGCGGCCGCGGCCGAATGGCAGGACCGCACCGTGGCCCCCGCCCGGACCGCGCTGCGCGCACTGCGACCGCCGGACACCCTCACCACCGCCCAGCAGAAGCGCCTCGGGGAACTCGCCACCGCGATCGGCGCCCTGGAGGACCTGCTGCGCGAGCCGCCCGCGTGAGCGCCGAGGGACCGCTCGCGTTCCTCTCGCACGCGAGCGACGTCAAGGAGTCCTTCGTCAAGCCGCTCGCCGCCGGACTCGCCCGCCACGGCGTCCGGTCCTGGGTGGACGCCTGGGAGATCGAGCCGGACGACAGCCTGCCCCGCCGCGTCTTCGACGAGGGCCTGACCCGGGCCGACGCGATCGTACTGATCGTCTCCCCGGGGTCGATGGCCAAGCCCTGGGTCCGGGAGGAACTCGAAGCCGCGGTGTACCTCCGCGTGGAGAACGGCCGCCGGCTGATCACGGTCTGCCTCGACGGAGCCCGCCCGCCCCTCGCCCTCGCCTACCGCCTCTGGCTGACGGCCGACGGGACGGCCGGGGGAGCCGCCGCGGTCGCACGCCGGGTGGCCGACGCGATCCACGGCGTCCCCGAACCGCCCCCACCCGTCGCCGCCCCTCTGGTGCCGGGACTGAGCCCCGCCGACGGCACCCTGCTGACCGCGACGGTCCGCACGGCCCTGCCGCTCGGGCGGCTCGGCCCGCTGCCCTGGGCCCGGGTCGCCGCCCGGGCCGAGGAGTCGGGCCTGCGGGAGCCGGAGACGGCCGAGCCCCTGGCGGCCCTGGAGTCCGCGGACGCCGTGACCGTGAACCGGCTCCGCGGCAGGGTCCGCCAGGCCACCCTGACCCGCACCGGCTACATCGCCGGGCTGCCCGCGGCGGCACCCGGCCACGAGGAGGCCCACGACCGGATCCTGCGCCTCCTGGCCGCCGCCCGCCCGACGGGGGTGACCACCCCGGCCGCCCTCGCCACCGTGTGCGCCACCGAACCCCTCGTCGTGCGCCAACTGCTCACCGAACTCGAGGCCCGGCGCCTGATCACCCTGCGGCAGTCTCCCGGCGGCCGGATCCGTGTCACCGGGGTGAGCCCCGTCCTGCACCGCCTCCTGGACGCCTGACGGCCGGCCGCCCGCTCGTCTCCTGCCCGCTCCCGTTGCCCGGCCTCGCGCCGGCTGCCGGGCCGGTGTCATTCCAGCAGATCCGGGGCCCGCAGCAGCTCGGGCGGGATGTTCCAGGCGTCGACCAGGTCGACGGCCAGCGGCCGGACCTTGCGGCAGAGGTCGTTCACCTCCCGGCTGATCGCCTTGGACCGCTGGACGGTCAGCCGGCCGTGCTCCATGAACCAGGCCCGGTCCGCCTCGATCGTGGAGAGCGCGAACAGGTCGCACAGCAGTCCGACCGCGACCTTGTTCCCCCCGTCGGGCACGGCCCGGAACGCGTCCACGAACGCCTCCAGCACCAACCGCTCGACGTGCGCGTGCGCGAGCGCGATCACATGGTCCTGCACCTGCGAGAAGACAGCCCCGGGATCGCGCTTCTGGTCGACACCGCGCTTCAGCCGGCGCGCCAGCCCGGCGAGCATGTGCTCCTCCCGGTAGCGCAGCATCGCCAGCTGGTACTCCGAGTCGAGCAGCCCCGCCTCCTGGTCCCACTCGTCACCGCCCGGCAGCAGGTCCCGGACCCGCTCCAGCAGCTTGTGCACGGACGCCTTCTCGATGACCGTCTCGACCGCCAGCCCGGTGACGTACCGGACCACACCGAGCTGGTCCAGATCCTCGAACTCGCCCGCGTAATCGGTCAGCAGGCCCTTCGCGACCAACTGGAGCAGCACATGGTTGTCGCCCTCGAAGGTGGTGAAGACGTCGCTGTCGGCCTTGAGGGCCGCGAAACGGTTCACCGCCAGATAGCCCGCGCCGCCGCACGCCTCACGGCACTCCTGCACCGTGCGGGTGGCGTGCCAGGTGCCGAGCGCCTTCGTTCCGGCGGCCCGCGACTCCAGCCGCCGCCGCGCCCGCGGATCGTCCCCGTCGCCGGAGAACACCTCGTGCAGCTGCCCCCGGACCACGTCCTGCGCGAAATGCAGCGCGTACGTGCGGGCCAGCAGAGGCAGCAGCCGGCGCTGGTGCAGCCCGTAGTCCAGCAGGAGCCGTTCCTCGGCACCCGGCGACGCCTCGAACTGGCGCCGCCGCACCGCGTACCTGACGGCCAGGGTGAGGGCGACCTTGGCCACGTTCACCCCGGCGCCACCGACGCAGACCCGGCCCTGGACCAGGGTGCCGAGCATGGTGAAGAAGCGGCGGTCGGGGCTGTCGATGAAGCTGGTGTATGTGCCGTCGGGGGTGACGTCCGCGAAGCGGTTGAGCAGCGCCTCGCGCGGCACCCGGACCCCGTTGAAGCGGATACGGCCGTTGTCGACGCCGTTGAGGCCCATCTTGCGGCCGTCGTCCTCGATCTCCACCCCCGGCAGGACCCGTCCCCCGGACCGCAGCGGGACGACCAGCGCGTGCACGCCACGGGACTCCCCGCCCACCTCCAGCTGCGCGAAGACCACCGCCAGCTCGGCGTGGCGGGCCGCGTTCCCGATGTAGTCCTTGCGGGCGGCGTCCCCCTCGGTGGTGACGACGAACTCCTGCGCCCCGGCGTCGTACCGGGCCACCGTCCCGAGCGCCTGGACGTTGGAACCGTGTCCGGTCTCGGTCATCGCGAAGCAGCCCAGCAGCCGCCCGGCGACCAGGTCCGGGAGATAGGCGTCGTGGTGCCGCCCGGTGCCCAGATGCAGAACGGCCCCGCCGAACAGCCCGAACTGGACCCCGACCTTGACCAGCACGGACAGATCGCCGAACGCGAGGGTCTCGAAGGCGGCGACCGAGGCGCCGACATCGTCGCCACCGCCGTACACCGCCGGAAAACCCATACCCGTCCGGCCGGTCCCGGCCAGCTCGACCACCACGTCCCGCACCCGCTCACGGAACGCGTCCATGCCGAGCCGCTCGGCGTCCTCCAGTACGGAGGCATGCTCCACCAGACCGGCCCGCACCAGGCCGCGGATCCCGCCGTACCCGCCGTCGAGCACGGCAGCCAGGGCCTTGACGTCGATCTCGGGCCGCGTATAGCCGCTCACCGCGGCGGAGGAGTCGTCGGATGCCATGGCCCTCCGCTACCCCCGACCGGTACGGATCAACCGGCGGTGATCGTTCGGGGGAGCCCCGCTGCCGGGGCGGCCCGCCGCGACGCATACGCAGTCGGTTAGGCTGCCCTTGCCTGCGTGCAGCGGTCCGGGATCGGGTCCGGGATGCGCACTGCGGGCGGGAACCCAAAGGAGACGGGCGCGCAGGTGAGACACGGTGACCGGGCCTGTGTGCGTCGCGCCCCCGCCGAGGGCGGGACGCCCCCGCAGACGGCAGAGGACGCGGCTCCCGGCCCTGTGCCCGGAACGGGGCGATATGGGTAAGGTCGCCCTCACCGCCGGCGCCCTGTACGTGATCGTCCTGCTCCGGGCCGGCGGCACCTTCGCCGTCGGGCTGCTGTCCGGTGCCGGCGCCCGGCGCAGCAGGTTCGCCGCCCGGCTCTCCTCCGCGAAGTTCCAGCGCGCCGAGCGGGCCATCCAGCGGTGGGGAGCACCGGTCGTGGCCGTCTCCTTCCTGACCATCGGCTTCCAGACCGCCGCCAACTTCCTCGCGGGCAGCATGCGCATGCCCCTGTCGCGCTACCTCCCCGCCCTCTTCGTCGGCGGGGCGGCCTGGGCGCTGATCTACGCGACCGCGGGCCTCGGCGTTCTCTCCGTGCTGGGAAGGCTCTTCGCCGAGCGGACGGCCCTCGGCGTCTCGGCCGTGGCCGTGCTGCTCCTCGCGGTGGGCGGGGTGATCGTCCACCGCAGAAGAAGCGCGGCCCGCTCCTCCGGCGGCACCGTGGCCGAATAGCCGCTGCCCGGAAGTGTTCTCCACCGCCATCGGGCCGGCTCCGAGCCCCGGGCGGCACGCAGGACCCCGCCCCACGTGCCGCCCCCGCCCCGGAGCCCCCTACCGCGCCCCCGGCACCCCCACCCCCTCCTCCGTCACGTACTTCACGCCGTCGTCCCGCTTCGTGATCGTGAACGCGTCCAGGGTCTCGCCCACCTCCTTGTCCGTCGTCGACCTGTCGTCCCACTTCGCGCCGACGACCGCCTCGTAGCGGATCGTGTCCTTCGTGACCGTGATGCCCTGGAAGGTGGACGTATGGGCCGCGCGGGCCACCTGTGTCGCGCCGTTGCGGGTCCACACGTTGTCGTCGGCCGGGGCCAGTTCGTAGTACTTCGGGCCCGCCATCGCGACCGCGTAGACCGGGCCCGTCGTCACACCGGGTGTGTCCGTCGCGTCCGCGTCGACGTAGCCGCGGGCGTACACATGGTCATGGCCCATCAGGACCAGGTCGATGTCGTTGCGCTGGAAGACCGGGAGCCAGGCGTCGCGGACCGGCTTCTCGTCGCGGCCCACCGCCGCCGAGAAGACCGGCTGGTGGAAGGTGGCGACCGACCACTTGTGGGGGTTGCCGGCGAGGACGCGGTCGAGCCAGCGGGCCTGGAGGTCCAGCCAGAGCTTCTGCGGGTCCGGGCAGCCCTCGGCGCAGGGCGGCAGGTCCGGCGGGGTCATCAGCTCGCGGGCGTCGTGCGTGCTCGCGTTCAGGCTGATGAAACGCACGCCCTGGTAGTCGGTGTAGTACACCGTCTCCGCCATCGCCTTCGCCATATGGCTCTCGTACGCCGCCCGCTGGCGCTCCGCCGGGGTCGTGTCCCTCGCCGGCACCGGCACCGGCCCGTTCGCCGGATACGCGAACGTCGACTTCCACGTCCGCAGGAACAGGTCCGCGTTGTACTCGTGGTTCCCCGGCGCCGCGATCACGTTCGTCGTCCGGCTGCGCCCGTCCATCGCGCCGAACCACTCGTCCCACTGGCCCGCGTTGCCGCCCGAGTCCACCAGGTCGCCCGCGTTGACGCTGCCGACCGCCTTCGGGAAGCGCTGGTAGGCGCGCTCCACGACCGGGGCCCACTTCGCCTTCAGGTCGTTCTGGGCGTCGCCGAAGTAGAGGAACGTGAACTCCTCGCCCGGCTCACTGGCCGAGGTGAAGGCGTACGTCCCGCTCAGCCTGTCCCCCGTGCCGACCCGGTACTCGTACGCCGTGCCCGGCCTCAGCCGGGCCATCACCGCCGAGTGCGTCCGCGTCGGCACGCCGCCGCTCAGCAGCTCCTCGTTCGTCGTCGCCTTCGCCCTGCGCCAGGCGGAGTGGGAGCCCGCCTCGCGGTACCGCACCTCACCCTCCGTCGTGCCGGTGCCCGTCCGCCAGGTCACCGCCTGGGAGATGGCGGGCGTGGCCGTCGGGGTGAGGACGATGCGCTCGGGCAGCACGCCCGGCGCCCGCAGGTCCGGGTCGGTCGTCAGGGCCACGTCGAAGACATGCATGACGCCCCGGTCCGTGCCCTGGGGCAGCACCACCGACCGCACCCGCTTCTTCCCGTCCAGCACCTGCGGGACCGTGCCGAAGACCACCGTCCGCGTCGTGTCCGAGGTGCCGTTCACCCTGTTGCGGCCCTCGGTGACCACCAACGGGACATTGCCGTAAAGGTAGTTGATGCCCGGCGTCCAGTCGGTGAACTGCACCGCCACGTTCTGCGTCGAGCCGTCCTCGTACTCCACCGTCGCCAGGCCCTGCGCCGGGCCGTTGGTCGCGAGGCCGAGGAAGGAGATACCGGTCGCCCTGACGCCCTTGCCGTTCCTGCCCGACAGATCCACCCGCTGGCCGTGCGGGATCCAGTTGTCCGGCTCGCCCGGCTCCGCCTTCGGCCAGGTGAAGGTCACTCCCGTGTCGCCCAGCGGCAGCTTCGCGCCCGGGGCTGCGCCCGCCGCCGCCAGCTTCTCGCGGGAGAGGGAGTTGTCGCTCAGGTCGAGCGAGCCCAGCCTGCCCTGCCCGTCGGGCGTCGAGCCGATGTTGTTGCGGGCGTCGGAGCCCTGCGTGTACGACGGCGGGACATCGGCCTCACCCGTGCCCCAAGCCCGGGGAGCCTCGCCCATCGTGAACGTCAGCTCACCGCCCGCCCGCGCGAAGTCCTCGCTCAGCCAGGACCGTGTCGTGGCGCGGCCGTTGACCTTCAGGCCCGTGACGTACGGCTTGTCCGCGGCCGCCCCCGCCGCCCTGATCGTGATCCGGCGGTCGCCGTCCGCCGCCGCGATCGTGATGCGGTCGAACATCGGCGAACTGAGCACCAGGTTCGCCGTGCCGTACACCACCGGGTGCATCCCGAGGTTCGCCCACACGTACCAGGAGCTGAGCGAGCCCAGATCGTCGTTGCCCGGCAGGCCCGACGGACTCGTGTCGTACATCTCGTCCACCGCCCGGCGCAGCACCTCCGAGGTACGGTCCGGCCGGCGAAGCCAGTTGTAGACGTACGGCATGGAGAAGCTCGGCTGGTTGCTCAGATAGGCGCCCGTGGTGTTGTACACGCCCGCGTCCAGCGACTTCGTGTGCTCGTCGAGGTCGCGCGTGACCGCGGCGGCGCCGCCGCGCTTCTCGATCAGCGTGCCGAGGTTCTGCGGGACCATCCAGCCGTACTGGTAGCCGGTCGCCTGCTCGAACTGGTTGCCGCGTTCACCGAGGTTGAAGGACCGGTCGAAGCCGTTGCGGCCGCGCGGCCGGATGCGGTCCGTCTCGGGGTCGAGGAGGTTCTGCCAGTTCTGCGCGCGGGTCATGAACCGCTCGTACGTCGCCTTCTCGCCGAGGCGGCCCGCCAGTTGGGCGATCGCGAAGTCGTCGATCGCGTACTCCAGCGTCTTCGATGTCGCGGAGTCGCCCCTGCCGTTGTCGATGAACCCGGCGCTGAAGTACTGCTGAGCGTGCGCCCGCTTCGTCGCGCCGACGGGCAGCGACTGCGTCGTGCGCATCGAGGCGAGCGCCGCCCTGCGGTCGTAGTCCACGCTGCCGAACGCGTCGATCGACGACAGCACCACCTGGAGCGAGTCACCGCTCATCTTCTGCTGCGACTGGTTCAGATGCGGCCAGTTGGGCCAGGCGCCCGTCTGCTTCACCAGGTCCACCAGCGACTGGTTGATGTCGTCGCCGACCTTCGGGAAGAGCAGCGCGATGAGCTGCGCCTGGCCCCGGTACATGTCCCAGCCCGCGTAGGTGACGTAGTGGTGCCGGCCGGGGGCGACCCTGCGGACCGTGCCGTCGTGGCCCGGGTACTGGCCGTTCACGTCGTCGGCGATGTTCGGGTGGAGCAGGGAGTGGTAGAGCGCCGTGTAGAACTTCACCCGCTCCGACTTCGTCCCGCCGGTGGCCTTCACCGTGCCCAGCGCGTCCTTCCACGCCTGCGCGGCCGCCCTGCGCACCTGGTCGAAGTTCCGGCCACCGGTCTCCGCCTCCGCGTTGCGCGCCGCGTTCGCCACACTGACGTAGCTCAGCCCGGTGCGCGCGGTGACCGTCGCGCCCTTCGGGAAGACCAGGTACGCACCCGCGCCGTGCCTGGCCGCACCACCGCGGGCGGCTGCCGCGCCCGGGGTGACCTCGCCGCCCTGCCAGGTGCCGTACGAGGTGAAGGCGCGGTCGAAGGTCGAGGAGAAGTAGGCACGGTAGCGGCCGCCCTCGTCGCACACCGACGCCGTCTCCACCCAGCCGCTGACCGTACGGCCCTCGACCCTCACCTCGCTGTCGAAGACCCGGTTGTTGGAGCCGGCCACATCCAGGATCAGCGTCGAGGACTCCTTGCGGGCCGGGAACGCGTACCGGTTGACCGCGGTCCGGGTGGTCGCGGTCAGCTCGGTCTCGACGCCGTTGGCCAGACCGACCGTGTAATGGCCGGGGGCCGCCGTCTCGTCGCGGTGGTCGAAGCCCGGGTAGTACGGCTCGATCCGGGTGCCGGGACTGGTCGGCAGCGCACCGCCGTCGAGCGCGCCCGTGTACGGCAGGACCGGGAAGTCGAAGGCGCTGAACCGGCCCTCGCAGCCGGTGCCGGAGAGCCGCGTCATCCCGAAGCCGCGGATCCTGTCGGCGCTGTACTCGTAGCCGCCCTTCTGGTCGCCGTCGGACGAGCGGTACGTCGTCGGGCTCGACTGCACCATGCCGAACGGGGTCGTCGCCCCCGGCCAGGTGTTGCCGTACGCGCTGTTGCCCTTGTTCTGGGACGGGTCCAACGCGGTCCCGATGAACGGGTCGACGGCGTCGTACGCGCTGATCGCCGAGGCCCTCGGCGCGGCCTCGGCGGCTGCGGCGGGCGTGGCGGTGCCCGTGGCCGGCGCCAGGCCGGCGACGAGCGCGCCCGAGGTGAACGCGGCGACGACGGCGGCGCGCAGCCGCCCCCGTCTCGTCCGGGGCAGCGGGTGTTCGGCGGCGGCGGGTTCCCGCATAGCGGTCCTCTCGGGGGAGACGGAAGGCGCGGACCCCGGACGGAGTCGGGGTATGACAACGTTGTCCAACTCCCGTCCGGACAGGGGCACCACAGTGCCCGGCACAGTTTTCCCTCCGGGAGCCGCGATGGGAAGACCCGGCCAACAGAGCGTTTCCGGGCGGGCGGCTGATCCGATGATCCCGGTACCGATGATCGTGTGGATAAACCGACTTCCGAGCAAGATCACCGCATCGAGGTAAGAGAACGGCCTCTCCCGCCGGGAGGCGCTCACAAGTCGTTACTGTCCTTCCTGGTTCCAGGTGAATTCCCCGAACTCGACCACCTTCTCCTCTTTCCTCTACCGGTGGGCACATGTGTGCCCACCGAACCACCCCTGCGAAGGAGACCTCGCCCGATGTCAGTTGAGACCAGCCAGGAAGTGCAGGCGGAGCAGTTGCCCCGGCAGCAGTCGAGCCTGGGCACGGCCGCCGCCCGCAACCTCGCCTCGACGACGAAGTCCGCACCGCAGATGCAGGAGATCACCTCCCGCTGGCTGCTGCGGATGCTTCCGTGGGTCGAGGCAAGGGGCGGTTCCTACCGGGTGAACCGGCGCCTGAGCTACACCGTCGGCGACGGCCGCATCGAGTTCGTCCAGAACGGTTCGGACGTCCGCGTGATCCCCCGCGAACTCGGCGAACTGGCCCTGCTCCGCGGGTTCGAGGACGTGGAGGTGCTCACCGCACTCGCCGACCGCTGTGTGAAGCACGACTTCCGCCCGGGCGAGGTCCTCGTCCAACGGGGCGCGCCCGCCGAGCAGATCCACCTCATCGCCCACGGCCGGATCGCCCAGACCACGGCCGGCAAGTACGGCGACGAAGTCACCGTCGCCACACGCGCGGACGGCGACCGCTTCGGCGAGAACGCCCTCCTGGACACCGACGCGACCTGGGACTACACCGCCACCGCCGAGACCGCCGGCACCCTCCTCACCCTGTCCCGTTCCGACTTCGCCGCCGTCCTCTCCTCTGCGCCCGGCCTGCGGGAGCACATCGAGAACTTCAGTTCGCTGCCCCGGCAGCGGCAGAACCGCCACGGCGAGGCCGAGATCGCGATGTCCGCCGGCCATGTCGGCGAGGCCGTGCTGCCGGGCGCCTTCGTGGACTACGAACTCCGCCCGAGGGAGTACGAACTCTCCGTCGCACAGACCGTGCTGCGCGTCCACACCAGGGTCGCCGATCTCTACAACGGCCCCCACGACCAGACGGAGGAGCAACTCCGCCTCACCATCGAGGCGTTGCGGGAGCGCCAGGAGTACGAACTCGTCAACAACCCGGAGTTCGGGCTGCTCGCCAACGTCGACTTCAAGCAGCGCCTCCAGCCCCACGCGGGTCCGCCCGCCCCGGACGACCTCGACGAACTCCTCTGCCGCCGCCGCGGCACCAAGCTGATGCTGGCGCACCCGCGGACGATCGCCGCGATCGGACGCGAGTTCAACGCCCGCGGGCTCTACCCGGACCACGTGGACGTCGGGGGCCAGCAGGTACCGGCCTGGCGGGGAGTGCCGATCCTGCCCTGCAACAAGATCCCCATCAGCGAGGAGAACACCAGCTCCATCCTCGCGATGCGTACGGGCGAGGACAACCAGGGAGTCATCGGACTGTTCCAGACGGGTCTTCCGGAGGAGTACGAGCCCGGTCTGTCGGTGCGCTTCATGGGCATCAGCGAGCAGGCGATCATCTCCTACCTGGTCAGCACCTACTACTCCGCGGCGGTCCTGGTCCCCGATGCGCTCGGTGTACTGGAGAACGTTCAGATCGCCCGTCGGCGGAACTGACCGCGCCGCAGGACCACACGGACCCCACACGCCCGGATTCCGCCGCCGAGCGCACCGCCGCCGAGCGCACCGCACCCGGAAGGCGCGCCGCGCACGGATCCCCGCGGCGCATCCGTGCCTCCCCAGGTCCCGACAGCCTTCCCCCGCCCCTCAGCAAGGAGTTACGGATGCCCGACACCGGGCGCTCCCCGCACCCGCCGGACCCGCCGCCCGGGGCGGCGAGCCTCCAGGAGCACCTGGCCGCCCTGACAACCGGCCTCCCAGCCCTCGCACCACGCCCCCCGGCGGCACCGGCCGCGGCAGTGCCGTCCGCCGCCCCGTCCCGCACGCCCGCGTCCTACACGTTCCCCACCACGGGCACCGTACCGAGGCCCGCGACGGTGCCGCCCCCCACCGGACCGGGCCCCCTGGTCCGGAACACGCCCCCGCCGGCGGCACAGGCCCCGCTCACCGCCCCGGGGCGGATCCCGCACGGCCCCAGCGGGCTGGGTACCCGGAGCCTGAGCCTCGCCACGTCGCCCGCACCCCCGGCGCGGCCCGGCGCCCCCGGACCGGCACCGGACGGTCCCGCGCCCGCGGAGCCGCCCGTCGCGGACGGACCCGCCGTCCCCGGCCTCTACCACCATCCCGTGGCGGAGCCCGACCCCGTTCGGGTCGCGGAGGTCAGCCGCCGGATCAAGTCGTGGGCCGTCGACGAGATCCAGCTCTTCCCGCCGGAATGGGAGGGCGAGTTCGACGGCTTCTCCGTCGGCCGCTACATGGTCGCCTGCCACCCGGACGCGCCCACCGTCGAGCACGTCATGGTGGCCACCCGCCTGATGGTCGCGGAGAACGCCGTGGACGACTGCTACTGCGAGGACCACGGCGGTTCCCCCGTCGGGCTCGGCAGCCGACTCCTGCTGGCGCACACCGCCCTCGACCCCCTGCACACCACCCGGGAGTACCAGCGGCCCGGGAACGCGTCGCTGCACTCGGACGCCCCGCGCCGCGCCTACCGCTCCGCCATGGAGCACTTCACGCACCGGGCCACCCCCTCACAGGCGGACCGGTACCGGCACGACATGGCCCGCCTGCACCTGGGCTATCTCGCCGAGGCGGCCTGGGCCCAGACCGACCACACCCCCGAAGTGTGGGAGTACCTGGCCATGCGGCAGTTCAACAACTTCCGCCCCTGCCCGACCATCACCGACACCGTCGGGGGCTACGAACTCGCCGCCGACCTGCACGCCCAGCCCGCCGTGCAGCGGGTCATCGCCTTGGCCTCGAACGCCACCACCATCGTCAACGACCTGTACTCGTACACCAAGGAACTGGCCTCACCCGGCCGGCACCTCAACCTGCCCGTGGTGATCGCCGACCGCGAGGGCCTCACCGAACGGGACGCCTATCTCAAGGCCGTCGAGGTCCACAACGATCTGATGCGCGACTTCGAGGCCGAGGCGGCCGCACTGGCGGCATCCTGCCCCGTCCCGACCGTGCTGCGCTTTCTGCGGGGCGTGGCCGCCTGGGTCGACGGCAACCACTACTGGCACCGCACCAACACCTACCGATACAGCCTGCCCGACTTCTGGTAAGAACTGGTAAGAAACGGAACCCCACTGTGACCAGCACCGAACTGCCCACCGCCACCCGGCCCTCCGCCTTCGTGCCCGCCCCCGCGTCCCCGTACCAGGGCGACATCGCCCGCTACTGGGACGCCGAGGCCAGGCCCGTGAACCTGCGCCTGGGCGATGTGGACGGGCTCTACCACCACCACTACGGCATCGGAGACGTCGACCACGCCGCTCTCGGCGACGCGGGCGACTCCGCCTACGACAAGCGGCTCGTCGCCGAGCTCCACCGACTGGAGTCCGCCCAGGCAGAGGTCCTCCTCGACCACCTCGGGCCCATCCGCCGCGACGACCTGCTCGTCGACGCCGGCTGCGGGCGGGGCGGCTCCATGGTGATGGCCCACCAGCGATTCGGCTGTGCTGTCGAGGGCGTCACGCTCTCGGCCAAGCAGGCGGAGTTCGCCAACCGCCGCGCCGGCGAACTCGGCATCGAGGACCGGGTGCACGCCCAGGTGTGCAACATGCTCGACATGCCCTTCGGAACCGGGCAGGCAGCCGGCTCCTGGAACAACGAGTCCAGCATGTACGTCGACCTGCACGACTTGTTTGCCGAGCACGCCCGCGTTCTGGGCGTCGGGGGCCGCTACGTGACCATCACCGGGTGCTGGAACCCGCGATACGGCCAACCGTCCAAGTGGGTCTCCCAGATCAACGCGCACTTCGAGTGCAACATCCACTCCCGCCGCGAGTACCTGCGGGCGATGGCCGACAACCGCCTCGTGCCGCAGGCCGTGGTGGACCTCACCCCGCAGACCCTGCCGTACTGGGAGCTGCGCGCCACCTCCTCGCTGGTCACCGGCATCGAGGAGGCCTTCATCAACTCCTACAAGGACGGTTCCTTCCAGTACGTGCTGATCGCCGCCGACCGCGTCTGAGCACGAGCCGGCCTGCGACGAGCCGGGCGGGGCGCCCCGTGCGCCCCGTTCGGGCAGGGGGACTGTAAAACGATCGGTGTAACTCCTGATCAAGGAGGATGCATCGATGACCAGCAACAACGTGACCGAGGCCGAGTCCGTCAACTCCGCTGAGCCGCAGCCGGCGAAGGGAGTGGACGACCAGCTCATTGACGAGTTGGTCGGCCGTGCCCAGGCCGAGGGCCTGCAGCTGACCGGCGAGGGCGGGCTGCTCCAGCAGCTGACCAAGCGGCTCCTGGAGTCCGC